>CAYNDU010000192.1:0-9589 GCA_964395615.1 uncultured Pirellulaceae bacterium
ACGACCTGAGCGGTCCCTTCAAACACCAGGGAAAGCGCACGGCGCACACTGCAACGAAGCCCCAGTAACTGCGAAGCAGGGCCATACCGACATAGCGGAGGATCTCCACGATCGTAGAGATGAAGATGGTCAGTTTGTATCCAAATCGATCCGACAGGCCGCCGGTGAAGACCGGAAGGATCGTCTGGACAAATGCCCACAGCATGAGAAGAAAACCGAAATCGCCGGCCGTGACGCCCAGCCCCCCGTCCGCGACGGAGGCGGTGGCGTACAGAGCGGCAACTGCCTTGACGCCATAGAATGCCAGTCGTTCGATCATTTCCATCGCACCGACCACCCAGAATATGTAACTCAAACTGGCCACCGCGGCGAAAAGGCCCAGTTGTTTCACGTCGTCCATGCTCGTGCTTTGTTCGTCGGGCAGTTTGCTCACAGTGTTCGTCTCCGGATGAAGGTTGCAGGGTGCGGCATGTCGAAAGGCCCGATTGTTGGCCGGGTCGGCGTGCGGTCGCTCCGCTGGCAGTGTTTCCTGGGATGTTGTTTCCTGAGGGTTGCCGCGCGACAGATGGGGCAAGGGCTCCGCACGGTTATAACAAGAGTTGGCCCGCCGAAAAACTCGATATTTCCCCCGAATGCCGTTTTCCGGACGATTGTGACGTTATTGCCGGTCAGGGAGACCGGATGTCTGGTGAGTCGGGCCGACCATCCGACGGAGCGAGCGGGTGGGAAACGCTCGGAACGACGGTATTTTTGCCTTTCCAGCGCCCGCGACGTAGGGTTTCTCGTGCAGTTGTCGGAAGTGCCGGGTTGTTTCTTGCCTGGGCGACCGGCGCGATTCCAATCGAATGCGACGGTCGGTGTTCTTGAACGGGCTGTTGAGATTCGATCCGTCGTGTGACGAAAGCATGGCAGAGCGGAAGAACATGGACCAAACGGCCGAATTGGTGAACTCGAGCATGATTGACTTCGACGCGTTACTTCTCCGTTGCCTGGGAAATGCCACGCTCGCCGAACGTGTGTTGGCCCGATTCACCAATCGGTTCGATCCGGACCTGAACGAAATGGACCGGGCATATCGTGAGGGCGACTGTGATCGGACGGCGTTGGTTGCCCATCGCCTCAAGGGCGCGGCGGCCAATCTGACGGCCTCAAGCCTGGCCGAAATTGCCTCGGAGATCGAGAGCCTGGCGCGTCAGGAGGAGATGCAAGGCGTCGACGCCTTGATCGGTGACCTGCGAGCACTGTGGAATACATTTCAAGAAGAATCGCTGAAGGATAACAACGACAGCCGCGAGGTCGTTGGTGAACGTCAATTGATCGAGTCGGCGGAAACCGGCGGACCTGTCTCAACGGAGTGACGTTTATGCGCGTACTGGTAGTCGATGACGACGACATTACGGCCGCGATTCTTGACCATTCGCTGTCCCAGTTCGGCTATGACGTCACCATTGCGCACGATGGTCAGGAAGCCTACGAGTTGGTCCGAACGGGCTCGTATCGGTTGGTTGTTTCCGACTGGTGCATGCCTCGGATGACGGGCGTGGAGCTATGTCGACAGATTCGGAAGCGCCAGTCAGGCGGTTACATCTACGTCATCCTATTGACGTCGAACAATCGGCCGGACGATATTGTTGCGGGGCTCGACGCTGGAGCCGACGATTACATTATCAAGCCGTTTCAGCCGAAGGAGCTGCAGTTGCGATTGCGCGTCGGCGAACGCGTTTTGAGTCTCGAGAGTCGCGACCTGACGATTTTTGCGTTGGCCAAGCTTGCAGAATCGCGAGATCCCGACACCGGTGCACATCTCGAGCGCATTCGAGAGTACTGCCGATTGATGGCTGAAGTTCTGGTGGATCATCCTCTCTACGAAGGCGAGTTGGACGGCGATTTTCCAGAGATGATGTACCTGACCAGTCCGCTCCACGACATCGGCAAGGTCGGGGTACCGGACAGCGTCTTGTTGAAGCCTGGACGGCTTACGGAAGACGAGTTCGAGATCATGAAACGGCACACCGAAATCGGTGGCCAGACGCTGGACTCGCTCGCTCACGCCCATCCGGAAGCGGGTTTTCTGCTATTGGCCCGCGACATTGCGTGGACACACCATGAGTGGTTCGACGGCAGCGGCTACCCTCGCGGATTGTCCGGCACGGAGATCCCCATTTGCGGGCGGATTGTGGCGGTCGCGGACGTCTACGACGCGCTGACTTCGAAACGCGTCTACAAAGAAGCCTACAGCCATCAGCGGGCGAGGACAATGATTGTCGACGGTCGCGGTACTCATTTCGACCCGATGGTAGTCGACGCGTTCTTGCAACGCGAGCAGGAATTCGTTGTGCTCAAGGATGCGCTCGCAGACGAAGCGGCTGTCGCCGCAGTTACGAATTAGCATGAATCCATCAACTCCCTGTCACGCTGACAGCGCCGCCGGCGACCAGGTGGCCACCCTGGCCGACGATCCCGTCCGATTCGGAACGCGATTCGTTGCCACTCGGTGTATGCGCGACGGCACGACGAGCCGCACGTTTCTTGGTCGAGACACGGTGGCGAGTGCAGGATCTGAGCAATCGGTGGTCATCAAAACGTGGTCCACCGAATCGATCCGCCCCGGCTGGCAAATGCGGTTAGAGCAGGAGTGCCGTGTCTTACGTCAACCTCACAGTTGTTGGCATCCTCCGGTTTTGGACGTCCGGTCACAGGGCGATGAACTCTATGTGGTGACGCCATTTGTCGAGGGCCAGTCGCTGTACGATTGTTTACACCGCGGCTCGCTCGAGGTCGAAGAAGTGCTGTCACTCGGCGTCTGCCTGTTAATGGCCGTCCGTGACTTGCATGCGCACGGTGTACTCCACAGAAATATCAAGCCGACCAATGTGATTACGGATTCTGTGGGTCCGATTCGTCGAGGAACGCTGGTTGACATGGGAGTGACCAGCAGCATCACCAACGGTCCGACCGATGAACAGATGGCGTTCGTCTCCGCCTGTTATTCGTCGCCCGAGCAGGCCGGTTCGATGGACGTTGACGTGGCGGAACCTGCGGATCTCTATTCGATTGGCGTCCTGCTTTATCAGTGTCTTGCAGGTCGACTGCCATTCATTGGGACCACGGTTGGCGATGTGTTATTCCAGCACATGACGGCTCCCGTCCCGGACCTGCCGTCGGATGGCGGGCCAGTCCCCAGAGTGTTGGAAGAGGTGATCCACCGGCTCCTGAAGAAGGACCCGCGAGACCGATACCAATCGGCGGTCGGCGCGCTCGCGGACATGGAGGCGATTCATGACGCGTTGCGAACCGGGCGGCGTGATCCTCGGCTTGTCGTTGGAGCCCGCGACCTTCGCACGAGCCTGACCGAACCGGCATTGGTCGGTCGGAGCAGTGAGCTGCGCCAGGTCGACAAGGCGATTGACCGAGTCCGCCATGGAGATGCCTTGCTGCTGACGCTGGAAGGTGAATCGGGGAGCGGTAAGTCTCGGCTCTTGACAGAGATGTCGCGGCGTTCGGCTCAACAGGGCTTCTGGATTCTGAAAGGAGGAGCGTCGAGCGAAGTCGGACAGCGCCCGCTGCAGTTGCTCGACGGAGTCGTCGACGAGTTCATTCGCACCGCGCGGGCGCATCCTCGAATCGTCGATCAGGTTCGTCGTCGACTTGGCATCTACAGTGACGACGTGGCCGCCGCGCTGCCTCGACTGGCTAACGCCTTGAAATGGCAGCGTTCCGCTAAGGACATGCCGGAACGGTTTGGAGAGAACCGTACGGTTGAGGCCCTGGCGAGGTTTTTGCACTCGGTTGGCACACCGCAGCGGCCGGCTCTCGTGCTGCTCGACGACTGCCAGTGGTGTGACGCGTTGGCGGTCAAGTTGATCGAGCGGTGGCAGGCGTTGAGCGTCGAATCGCGCGGAGAGGCGACAGGCATCGGAGCGACCGGTTATATTCTGCTGGTCACCGCCTTTCGGAGTGAGGAAGTTGGGGCGGAGCATCCCTTGCGGGCGTTGACGGAAAGCGGTCGGATACGCCTGTGTCGATTCGAGAGAGAACAGGTTGCGCAGTTGGCTGAGTCGATGGCCGGGCCGCTGCCTGCCGAGGCAGTCGACGTGGTGGCCGAACTATCGGGCGGTACGCCCTTTATGGCAGCGGCAGTCTTGCACGGGTTGGTGGAGTCGGGCGCCTTGATCGGGGGCCCAGCGGGGTGGCGAGTTGAACCGCTGCAAATAGCCGATTTGCAGTCGTCGAGCGAGTCGGGCTCGCTCCTCACGCGGCGCATCGAATTGCTTCCCGATTCGTCCGTCGAACTCCTGAGTGTCGGTGCGGTGTTGGGGAAGGAATTCGACCTGGCGACGGCCTCGCGTCTCTCGAACCAGACGCCGACGGAGTCCGTGAATGCGTTGGACGAGGCGAGACGCCGGAGTATGGTCTGGGTCCGTTCTAACGGATACGATTGCGCCTTCGTTCACGACCGGATCCGCTTTGCGTTGCTGGCACGGTTGAGCGAAGCAGAGCGGGTGGAGTTGCATCGGCGGGCAGCCAACTACATACAGCGGCACTCCCCGGATCGAGCGTCTGATCTGGCTTACCATTTTGACGCAGCCGGAGATTCCGCCCAGTCACTGCCCTATGCATTGGAAGCGGCGCTTCAGGCACGCTCCCAATATGCCCTGGAGGTTGCAGAGCAACAGTACCGTATCGCTCAGCGCGGAGCTCGATCGGCGGACCCGGCCGTTCAGTTTGCAATCGTTGACGGGCTGGGCGAAGTGCTCATGTTGCGCGGCGACTACGACGCGGCCGAGACGCTGTTCCTGGAGGCCAGTGAATTGGCACAGGGTCAGTTTGAGCGAAGCAAGATGCTTGGAAAGCTGGGCGAACTGGCGATCAAACGAGGCGCGATCGAGGCGGCAATCGACCATTTTGAACAGGCGCTTCGGGGGCTCGGGTACCGACTCCCTCGCTCGCTGCCGACCGCCTTGCCGCCTCTCCTCTGGCAGTCGATGATCCAGTTGTTGCACACGTACTTGCCACGGCTGTTCGTGCACCGTCGCCGGAGCCAACCGCCGCCCGAGGCAACATTGGCCGTGCACTTGTTTAATGGCCTGACGCTGTCGTATTGGTACGGTCGAAACACATACATTTCGCTTTGGGCACATTTACGAGAGATGAACCTGGCCGAGCGGTATCCGGCGACGCTCGAACTGGCCCACGCCTATTCGTCTCACGCACCGGCCATGGGAGTGATCTCAGGGTTTACGCGGGGTTGGATATCAGGATTCGAACGTGGGATGCGGTACGCCGAAAAATCGCTCGCGATTCGAAAGCAACAGGGTGACCTGTGGGGACAGGGTCAGTCGTTGCACTACACCGGCATCCTGCAGTACATGGATTCGAGGTTTGCCGACTGCATCGACTCGTGCCGCGAAGCCATCCGATTGCTTGAACGAACCGGAGACTATTGGGAGGTCCACACGGCCAGGTATCAGATTGCCGCGTCGTTTTATCGGCTCGGGCGCATGCCTGACGCGATCGCCGAGGCGAAACGCAACTACGAGTCGGCCGTCGCGCTAAACGACGAACAGTCGTCGGCCATCATTCTTGACGTTTGGTCGCGCGCGAGCGACGGCGCCATCGATGAGGAAATCGTCGCCGCCGAACTGCTACGCGACCGACTCAATGGACAAGGGCGGGCTCAGGTCTTGCTGGCCGAAGGTGTCCGTCTGTTAAACGAGCGGCAATACAGCGAGGCGACTCGGAAGCTGGAGCAGGCGGTGGCCGTTACATTGGATGCCGGGGTCCGCAACGTCTACACGGTCCCCTGTTTGGCGTGGCTTGCAACTTGTCTGAGGCACGAGGCGGAACAGACGAATCCCCACGTGCCGATGCGTCGCCGAACCATCCTCCATCGCGCGCTGGCAGTGGCGCGTCGGGCCGTTCAAGCCGGCTGCGTCACTCGAAATGACGTTCCCCGCGCCTACAGGGAAATGGGAATCCTGCTGGCCATGTTGGGGCGAATTCGACATTCCCGCCGGGCCCTGGAACAGAGCCTGGCCATGGCAAGGACGATGGACGCCGTGCAGGAAGTCGCGCTAACGATGGCAGCGTTCGGCAGAATCGGGGCCGAATGTGGTTGGCCCAAATCGGATCAGCGTCTGAAGGAGGCGAATGAGATCCTGCGAACCGTCTCCTCTGGCGGGGAGCGTGACGTGGCCGGCGCGACGAACGGAGATCACAGCGCCAGCCTTTCCCTCGTTGATCGGTTCGACACCGTGCTGGATTCCGGCCGTGAAATCGCCTCGTCCCTGACGACCGACGAAGTCAATCTGAAAGTGCGCGCAGCGGCTCAACGCATGTTGCGCGCGGAACAATGCGAACTGCTGGATGTCGAATCGGACGGCGATCAGGTTGAATTCGTGCGGTTGGAGAAGTACGAGCGGGATCGTCTTCCCATGGAGGTCGCTCGCCAGGCCATTGCCTCCGGGTCGGCAGAAGTGTGGGAACCGTCCAACGCGTCCGGCGCAGGAACACACGGATCGGCGCTCTTTGCGCCGATCTTCGTGCGCGGGCGGCCGGTGAGTTGTCTCTGCGCCGTGCATCGGAATATTCGCGACCTGTTCGGGCCGGACGAATGCAGGCTGGCCGATTTTATCGTTGCTTTGGCCGGGGCTGCTCTCGAGAACGCCGAGGGATTCCAGCAGTTGCAAAGCCTGAACGAGACTCTCGAGCAGCGGGTGGCCGATCGGACGGCGGCCGCTGAAGAGCGGGCCGGCGAACTGGCGGCCTCGAATGCCCAACTCGAACGAGTCGCCCGGGAGTTGATGTGCACCGAGGACGAGTTGCGTCAGGCGATGGGTGAGGCGGAAGCGGCCAACGAGGCGAAGAGCCAGTTTCTGGCAACCATGAGTCATGAGATCCGTACGCCCATGCACGGGATCATTGGCATGACGGGACTCGCGTTGAAAAGCGAGTTGACCCCGCAACAACGGAGTTATCTGAGCACGGTCAACCAGTCGGCCGATGCACTCATGCGACTGTTGAACGATATACTCGACGTGTCCAAGATTGAGGCGGGCAAGATGGAACTGGAGTCCGCCCCATTCAACCTGGCCGATACGGTGTTTGATGCTGCGCGCGTGTTGTCCGTCACGGCGGCCGAAAAGGGGGTCGACGTGGTCTGCCGTATCGCTCCCGATCTGCCGAAACGTGTAATTGGCGATGCAGGTCGCGTGCGGCAAGTTGTGGTGAACCTGGTCGGAAACGCGGTGAAATTCACGGCTCAGGGCGAAGTGTTTATCGACGTAAAGTATGAGCCGTCCGACGGCTCCAAGGTCCTCGTCCATTTTGCGATTCGCGATACCGGGATCGGTATCCCCCCGGACAAACAGCAGCAGATTTTCGAATCGTTCAGCCAGGCGGACACTTCGACCACTCGTCGGTTCGGAGGAACCGGCCTGGGTCTGACCATCTCGTCCCAGTTGGTCAGCCTGATGCAGGGTCGAGTTTGGGTGGAGAGCCAGGTCGGTTCAGGCAGCACGTTCCATTTTACGGCCCGGTTCCTGGCCGATTCGGAACCGGCCGCGCTAACAAACGAGCCGGGTCCCGCGCGTTCCTGCTTCGCGGACTCCGTGGTACTGCTGGTTGACTCGTGCGCCACCAGCCGCAACGTGCATCGCGAGCTTCTTTCCGATCTCGTGGCCGAGGTCGACGATGTGGAGTCTCTCGAAGCGGCTATCCAACGGATGTCGCATCAGCCATGGTCGTCGAAATCTGATCAACTCGTAACGGTGGTTGTGGGGCATGCCAACGAGTCGAAGGGAGCTCAGGAAACGGCCCAATTGATAGCTGAAGAGTGTGACTGTACGGACTGGTCACTCGTCGTGGTCTTGCCGCCGGGTGAGCACGAAAGGGATGCAATTCATGAGATGTGGCGTTCGAGGCAGTGTTTGCCAAGCCCCACCAAACGTTCGGAGCTGACGGCAGCATTGAACCGACTCACAGACAGCAAGTCGTCCGAAGGCAGACAGGGCCAAAGTGCCGCCTGCGAAGGGCCCGATCAAGAACTCTCTATCCTGCTCGCCGAAGACTCGCCCGTCAATCAGGAAGTGGCCGCCGGCCTCTTGGAATTGATGGGCTATCACGTGGACGTCGTCAACAACGGCCGTGAAGCGGTCGACGCTGTACGGAGCCGGCGGTACGATCTGATTTTAATGGATCTGGAAATGCCGGACGTCGATGGGATTGAAGCAACTCGGCAGATAAGAGACCTGGAATCGGAGCGTCAAGCAGACACGCCGATTGTCGCGATGACGGCTCACGCCATGACGTCATACCGGGATGCCTGCATCACGGCAGGTATGAACGGCTTCGTCACGAAGCCGATTGATCCCGATGAACTGAGCGATGTGGTGCATCGTGTCCTGGCCTGACGTTGACATCCGCCCGATGCGCGAAGTTCTTCAACGACATTCCGACGACCGGGATAATCGTCCCTTCTTTCCAAGCGTTGCTGCGCCAAAGAAAAAAAATGCGAAAAAACATTCGCGTAGCGGCGGCACCACTATCTCGCACATTCGGCATTCCTTGTGGCAGCTTCCCCGTCCACGTGATCTACCGGATCTGACAGACCGGGCTTGCGTTTGAACAGTCACGTGGACTTTTTGGGTTGTGACCCATTCTTCGAGCGGGGTACCATCGACCGCGAACTACGTAGTTCGTGTTGCGCCTCCGCTGGAGCATGACTCACTCTTGCTCGGCCGGTAACCGAAGTGTCGGTCGTCCGGACGGTGTTGCTCGCTTGGTCAGCGGACATTCTCTGCTAGACTTCCACTTATGCCATCATAAGTGATGCGCCGTGCCGATCCGAATCGGCACAAAGGCGCGGCGATACGTGTTGTTGCGTTCGCCGACCGGAGCGAGTTTCTTTTTTTTTGGGGCACGTATTATGGACGAACCAGTTCAATCACCGGACAATCTCGGAAGCGATCCGATCTTGAGACGAGACCGATCGACAAGTGGACCACCGGGCCGAAGTTCATCGAGTGTCTACCGTCTCCTCAACGCCACGGACCAATTCAACCGGTCCTTGAAGTACCTGGCTGAAACCTGCAAGGTGCCATCCCACGACGGTGAGTCGTTGTTGCGCGAATTGACGCACTATGTCCGGGCGGTCCAGGAAGCGTGCAAGGCCGTCGAGAAGCAGTTTGCCGGAGATCTGGAGACCATTCGTTACTGGCAGGGTGAATTCAGACGCCGCACTCAGGCCATGTTCGCGCAGAGCTATTTCATGAACCGGGCGCGGACCTGGCCGCGCGGATATCCGGGCGACCATGAAATTATTGAGCGTGCCTACGATAATCGATCGATATCCACGGGTATCGGTGAATTGCTCGATCGCTATTTCTTGAACGCTACGTTAGCACACGGCATTCGGGCGCGACGCGAAAAGATGCGCGAGGTGTTGGCCGACGAATTGGAATCTCGGCCCGGTGCCCATGTGTTGAATGTTGGCTGCGGGCCGTGCAGGGAGGTCGTTGAATTGGCGTCCGTGATCCTTCGGACTCGCGCCCATTTTGTCTGCCTTGACTTCGACGTCGAGGTGGTCGAT
>CAYNDU010000193.1:0-9576 GCA_964395615.1 uncultured Pirellulaceae bacterium
GCGAATGAGGGATTGGCGGTGCGTTTGGTGATTCTCTTTATCGAGAGATATTCCCCTGTTCCGCTCGAGTGGTCGGCCGAGCAGCGTGGGGATCAGAAGGTGTGGCCTTTCCCGGGTCCCTGTTCGGTCCGAGTCAGGATTTCGGGGCCGTCTTCGGTCATGAGTAGCGTGTGTTCGAATTGTGCCGAGAGTGACTGATCGCGAGTGCGGACGGTCCAACCGTCTGAGTTATCGAGAACCGTCGTTCGTTTGCCGGCGTTAATCATCGGTTCGATGGTGAAGCACGTGCCGGGGAAGAGCCGGTCCTGGCGTGACTGTCGCGTGGGGTAATGTGGAATGCTGGGATCCTGGTGAAAGTGTCGGCCCAGCCCGTGCCCCACGTATTCGCGGACCACACTGAAACCTCGTTGATCAGCGATTCGAACGATGGCATTTCCAATATCGGCGACCGGACAACCGGGGCTCAGCGCATCGATGGCCGCATAGAGGCAATCCAAGGCGCACTGAGTAACGGCACGGGCCTCGTCCGAAACCTCACCGATCAGAAACGTTTCGCTCTGATCGCCATGCCAGCCATCGACGATGGAGGTCAGGTCCACATTGACCAGGTCGCCCAGTTGCAGTTCATAGTCGTCAGGGATACCGTGGCAGATCACATCGTTGACACTTGTGCAACAGCTCTTGGGAAATCCCTGGTAGCCGAGCGGCGCGGGCACATGGCCATGGCTAACCGTGTATTGATGGACGTGTTGATCGATTTCGGAGGTGGTGATCCCGGCTCGAACGTACGGGCGAATGTAATCGAACAGCTCGGAATTAAACCGGCCGGCGTCGCGCATCGCTTGACGCTCCAGTTTATTCAATCGAAGCGATCGTTTTCCGTGCAACATAAGAATGAGACTCCGAGTGGCTTGCCACGAATGGGCGTTGAGACTTTAGTGTAGCACGGTGCCGTGGATTACAACACTGGCGGTGTCCGCGGGGGACGCGGCTGGGCGGGCCCGGGTGTCGGCGTACCGGTGGCAACCGAGAGTGAACCTCGGTTGGCGATCGGATGTCTGTGGTAGGCAGCCGGCCTGAGAACCGGTAGAATTCGGGGTCTTGCCTTGCGTCGTTCTTTCGGCACGCAAGTGACGACATGAAAACTACTTATGCCAAGAAGGGGCGACGTTCGCCTCGATCTTTGCTTCGCTCCGAACGCCCCTATTTCTACTGCGACGGGAAACCGTGATGCCTCGGTATAGACCTGCGGATATCGAAACCAAGTGGCAAAGATACTGGGAAGAAAACAAGACGTTTCGGGCGCCTGACGTCCCGGTCAAGGACAAGCTCTACGTGTTGGACATGTTTCCCTACCCCAGCGGTGACGGACTCCATGTGGGCCATCCCGAGGGATATACGGCGACGGATATTGTCTGTCGTTTTGAACGGATGCGGGGCAAGGATGTTCTCCATCCGATTGGGTTCGATGCGTTTGGCCTGCCGGCAGAGGAGCACGCGATTCGGACCAATACTCCGCCACGAGAGTCGACCGAGAAGAACATTGCCACCTTTCGCCGGCAACTGAAAATGCTCGGTTTCAGCTACGACTGGGATCGAGAACTGGCAACGACCGAGGTCGAATATTTTCGTTGGACGCAGTGGATTTTTCTCGTGCTCTATGATACCTGGTTCGATCCGCAACTGGAGCGGGGGCGACCGATCAGCGAGTTGCCCATCCCGCAGTCGGTGACCGACGAGGGAGAGGATGCGGTTCGCAGTTACCAGGACGACCATCGCCTGGCCTACCAGGCCGAGGCACTGGTCAACTGGTGCCCGGCGCTCGGAACGGTGCTCGCCAACGAAGAGGTCATAGACGGTAAGAGCGAACGTGGCGGACACCCGGTTCAGCGCATGCCGCTGAAGCAGTGGATGCTCCGCATTACCGCTTACGCAGAACGGCTGGAAGGCGATTTGGCTGACCTGCTGTGGCCCGAGGGAATCAAGAAGCTGCAACGGGATTGGATCGGGCGCAGTACCGGGGCCGAAGTCGATTTCTACATTGGGCCGGCCGGACAATTCGCCCAGTGGAAGTCACACCGCCAGGCGACCTCCTTTCCTCGCAAGCCGGACGACCAGGTGCTGCGCGTCTATACGACTCGCCCGGATACCTTGTTCGGCGCGACTTATATGGTGATTGCACCCGAACATCCGTTCGTTGCCCGGTTCACCACAGACGGCCAACGAGAAGCGGTGCAGAAGTACTGCTCGGAAGCCGCCGCCAAGAGCGACCGCGAGCGGACGGAGTTGTCGAAGCGGAAGACGGGAGTCTTCACAGGCTCGATGGCCATAAACCCGGTGAACGGACAACCGATCCCGGTCTGGGTGGCTGACTACGTGCTGATCAGCTACGGCACGGGAGCGATCATGGCCGTGCCCGCGCACGACACGCGAGATTTTGAATTTGCGCGCCAATTCGACCTGACGATCGTTGCGGTCGTCGACCCGATCGAGGATCCAGACGTCGATCGGGATGCCGTGTTGGCCGGCCGTGCCTGCTTTGCCGGCCGTGGAACGGCATGCAATTCCGGTCCGTTTGACGGCCGACCGACGGCCGAGTTCATTCCGATGATGGCCGAGCAGTTGGCGGCCGAGGGAATCGGTCGTCAGGCCGTCAACTATAAGTTGCGCGACTGGCTGTTCAGCCGACAGCGATTTTGGGGTGAGCCGTTTCCGATCCTTCATGAGCTGGACGATTCGGGCGAGCCGACCGGTTTTCGCCGGCCGGTTGACGAATCGGACCTGCCGGTCGACCTTCCGCACCTCGACGATTATCGGCCGCACGGCCGCCCGGAACCACCGCTGATGAAGGCGCCCGTCGAGTGGCTTCGGCCGGTGATCGATGGCCGGCAATACCTGCGGGAGACGAACACGATGCCTCAGTGGGCCGGCAGTTGCTGGTATTATCTGCGGTTTATCGACCCGGGCAATCGAGAGGCGCCCGTCGATCTCGAAAAGGAAAAGGCCTGGATGCCCGTTGACCTGTATGTCGGCGGTGCGGAACATGCCGTGTTGCACCTTCTGTACGCCCGCTTCTGGCACAAAGTGTTATTTGACCGCGGATACGTCAGCACCAATGAACCGTTCCGTCGATTAGTCAATCAGGGCATGATCCTGGGAGAAGTGGAGTATACCGGCTACCAGACTGATGATGATCAGTGGATCAGCTTGTCGGTGGTCATGCGATCGATCGACGGCAGGCTGATCGACATGCAGAGTGATCGTGAAGTCCACGAGGTCACGGTGGAACCAGGAAAGGTGATCAAGAAAGGTTCGGAGTTTGTGTTAGGCGACCAGCCGAACATCCGCGTGGACAGTCGTGCCTACAAGATGTCGAAGAGTCGCGGGAATGTCGTCAATCCTGATCAGATCGTTCGGCAGTACGGGGCCGATGCGCTACGCCTGTACGAGATGTTCATGGGTCCACTCGAGGCGACCAAGCCATGGAGCATGGCAGGGGTAAGCGGCGTGCGCGGGTTCCTCGATCGCGCCTGGCGGATGATCATCGATGATCGAGCAGAAACCATCCAACTCCATGCGGCCGTCCAGGATGTCGAACCGGACGAAGGGCAGAATCGAGTGCGCCATCGAACGATCCAGCAGGTGACGGGCGACGTCGAACGTTTGGAATTCAATACGGCCATCGCGCGAATGATGGAGTTCGTGAACTTCTACACGAAACAATCTGTCCGTCCACGTTGCGCCATGCACGATTTCGTCTTGCTTCTTGCCCCGTTCGCACCGCATCTCGCTGAAGAACTATGGCAGGCCCTCGGTCATGCAGGAACACTTGCCTTCGAACCGTGGCCGTCGTTTGACGAGCGAGCGATCAAAGAAGATACGATCGAAGTTCCCGTGCAGATCGGGAAGAAAGTTCGAGCTAAGATCCGAGTTCCCGCGGAATCGAGCCGGGAACAACTTGAACAGGCGGCCCGAGACGATACGAAAGTTGCCGGATTGCTCGAAAGCAAAGAAATCCTGAAAGTGATCGTGGTCCCTGGTCGCCTGGTTAACTTTGTGGTGAAATAGGTGCGGTTGTCCGTGTTGGACGTTGCGCGACGAATTGGAAGGATTACCTGGCCATGAAGAATGTCGTTACGTTTGTACTCGGTGGCGGTCGCGGGACGCGTCTGTTTCCACTCACCAAGTACCGGTCCAAGCCGGCAGTGCCGTTGGCGGCCAAGTATCGTCTCATCGATATCCCCCTGTCGAACTGTATTAACAGTGGCCTGACCCGGATTTACGTCCTGACCCAGTTCATGTCGGTCAGCCTGCACCGACACACTCGGCTTACCTATCGATTCGATCGGTTTTCCGGTGGATTCGTCGAACTTCTGGCCGCCCAGCAGACACTCGACGCCGGCACGGACTGGTACGAGGGTACGGCCGACGCCGTCCGCAAGAACCTCCGGTATTTGCAGCAGCCGGGAATCGATTACGTGATGATTCTCTCGGGTGACCAACTTTATCGAATGGACTACCGGGACATGATCCGAACTCACAAGGAGACGGGCGCGGCCGTGACCATCTCAGCCATTCCCGTCGACGGGAGCCAGGCCTCCTCGCTCGGCATTATGCATGTCGAACCGGACGGACGGGTCGATCGGTTTCTGGAGAAGCCCCAGACGGACAAGGACCTGAGCCTGGTCCGAATGGACCCGGCCTGGATCGATCAACAGGGAATTGAAAGCCGAGGCCGCGATTGCCTGGCGAGTATGGGAATCTATGTGTTTGACCGTGATTTTCTGGTCGATGTGCTGCAAAAGACGACTTACCAGGATTTCGGCAAGGAAGTGTTTCCCGCCTCGTTTCGCACGCGTCGCGTCCAGGTCCATTTGTTCGACGATTATTGGGAAGATATCGGAACGATTCGCGCGTTTTACGACGCCAATCTGAGCCTGGCAAGCGTGGCGTCTCCGTTCTCGCTCACGATGCCGGCGGCCCCCGTATACACGCGGGCCCGCTTCCTGCCGCCCACCTTCATGCAGGGCGCCGATGTCAAGGGGAGCTTGATTGCCGACGGTTGCCAAATCGGTGAGGGCGCCGTGATCGAGAATAGTGTGATTGGGCTGAGATGTGTGATCGGTAAGGGAGTCACGATTCGTAACTCCATCTTAATGGGTGCGGACTATTTCGAGTCGGACTCGGGCGACGGAGAGAGTACTGACAGGGTCGTCGGAATCGGAGATGGTTCGTTTATCGAGGGGGCCATCGTGGACAAAAACTGTCGGATCGGACGCAACGTGCGAGTTGTCAACTCGCAAGGGGTCGAGAATAGCCAGGAAGAAGATGGACCCTGTGTGATTCGCGACGGCATCCCTGTCGTCGTTAAGGATGCGGTCATTCCCGATGGATGGTCTCTGTGATGGGCGACGGCCCGGTCGAACGGTAACAGCCGCAATCAGGCGCGCCGCTCGGCTTTACGTTCGGCGCGGCTTGTAAATGTCGATCGCCGAACCATAAAAGACTTCCGCAGCATTCGTCAACGTTTCGCTCAACGTCGGATGCGGGTGGATCGTATCGGCCACGTCGCGGGCCGTCAATTGGCGTTCGATCGCCAGGGTGGCCTCCGAGATCATCTCGGCTGCCCCATGCCCGACAATGCCGCAACCGAGGAGCTTCTCGGACTCGGTGTCGACCAGCCACTTCGTCAGACCGTCGGTACGGCCGATCGCCTGTGCTCTCCCGCTGGCCGCCCACGGATATACGGCCGGACGATAGGCTGTTCCCGCCTCGCGGGCCGCCCGTTCGGTGAGTCCGACCCAGGCGATTTCGGGATCGGTAAACACGACCGCGGGTACGAAGTCCGTGGTCGCGGTTGTGTCGAGTTCGAGCAGAGTCTCGACGGCGATCTTCGCCTGGTGGACGGCGTGATGGGCAAGCATTGGCTCCCCCGCAACGTCACCGATGGCCAGAATTCGAGAGTCATCGGTCCGTTGCCTGGCGTCGCATCGCACGAACCCGCAATGATCCAATTGCGCCCCCGTCCTGTCCAACCGTAAACCATCGGTTGCAGGTCGACGGCCAATGGCCACCAGTACGTTCGAAAACGACTCCGACACGGTACCGTTCGCTGAATCCCACGTTGCCTGAATCTCGTCGTCCGACTCGGCAAGCTGCGTGATCCGGCTCGACAAGTGAATTCGGTCGTTGAAAAGGTGTTTGAGTCGCCGGGCTAACGGCCGCACGAGATCCGCATCGACACCGGGCAGCAACGCATCGGTCATTTCAACCACGCTGACACGACTGCCAAGTTCCGCGTACACGGTCCCCAACTCCAGGCCAATGTACCCACCGCCAATGATGAGCAACGAAGCGGGAATCTCTGGGATCTGCAACGCCCGGCTGGAGTTCCAGATGCGGGGTGAACGACAAGGGTCTCCGGGTAACGGTGTGGGGCCGGAACCGGTTGCCACGATAGCGTGATCGAATGTCAACTGGCGAATCGGCTCGTCCGTGCCCTCCGGAGCCGGTTCGGATGTCGGAAATAACTCCAGCGTGCTCGAATCGATAAACCGGCCACGCGCTGAAATCACCTCGACCTTGCGCCGCTTGGCGAGTTGGGACAAGCCATTCGACAATCCAGCGATCAGCTGCGATTGGCGTGACCTGATCTTCTCGATATCAATGGATGGCGAGCCGTAAGAGATGCCCCATTGCTGATCGAGCCGCCGCACCGTGTCCAGGGCGCCGGCCACGTGCAGTAGTGCTTTTGAGGGAATGCAGCCGCGCAACAGGCAGGTTCCGCCGAGCCGAGGTTCGGCGTCGATAAGAGCCACGTCGAGACCCAAATCCGCGGCCAGGAATGCCGCGGCATATCCGCCCGGGCCGCCGCCCAGAACTGCCAACTGCTTGTGCATGGCGAATCAGCGTGACAGGAATTCGACGACCATGTTCACGTCCACCGGGAGACTGATATCCTCCGGGCCCGGTAGTCCCTGCACCGTGATGCGCAACGTCTCTGCGTCATAGAGAATCCAATCCGGTGACTGACCGGCCGCCTCGCCAGACAGAGACTGGTAAAGTTTCAACAGATTCTCGCGGCGACGAACCGTGACCACATCACCCGCACGCAACAAGTAGGAGGGCTTCGTGACTTTCACTCCATTGACTTGGAAATGTCCGTGCGTGATGCCCTGCCGGCTCTGTGGACGTGTCTTGGTCATCCCTGCCCGACGAATCACGTTGTCCAATCGTCGCTCGCACATCGTAAGCAACAACTCGCCCGTGTTGCCGGTCTTGCGCGACACCAGATCAAAGTAACGGCGCAGTTGACACTCGCCTAATCCAAAATAGTGCTTGATCTTCTGCTTTTCCATCAACGCTCGACCGTAGTTGGACGGTCGGCGAGGCCGCGTGTGCATTCCGGGCGGGTTGTCCCGTCGGTCCATGGCACGAACCGCCCCGCCATTTTCGTAAATCAATGTACCCAAACGCCGATTGATTCGCGCCTTGGGACCAGTGTAACGGGCCATGCGGTAACTTCTCCCTTGAACAATAAAACTGTCTCGCGATCGGCCACGCCGGCCCGGGTACCATCCCCACAACGGTCCACCGGTCACACCGCGTCGCGATCGACGCCCATTTTTTGCAGCCAAACCGACCATCATGGCGAAATCGGCCCACAAATACAAGGGGGTCCCGCCGCTCGCACCACTGGCCCTCAACCTGCACACGGCTCGCCGCAGACACACTCCACCGATGGCCGTTTCCGCCCGATTTTCTTCTTTTCTTTACCGGCCGTCGTGCGTGCTCGTCATTCTGCCGGGCGCCCCCGTCACGGCCCCTGCGGCAGGCTGATTGCGATGCCATGTTCATTCCCTCGGAGCCACGTCGGCAAAGAGAAGGAAAACGGACCGGTCAACGCCGGCAAACGCTTTCTCGACCGGTTCGATGCCGCCCTCCGGCCGAACGGGGCCTTGCTGAAGTGGTTCGCATGGGGGGTGGCGGGGGGGCTGGGCGTGCAAAGAACCGAGATCGGCTGTTGTGGATCGGCCGGTGCGGGCTGCAGGGAAACGTAGAATGTAGTCGTGGCAAGCATGAGGCGCACGAAGCGAAGAGTATTCAACGGTCAACGCATTCATTCAAGCACAGGACAAGTTGATGCGACGCATTCAAGAGTTCATTGGCAAGGAACACGAGTCGGACGCCGTGAACCGAGCGCTACGGACATTTGCTCAGGCCCAGCGGCCGTCGGCCGTCGGCGCCGTGCATGTAACCTGCTCCGACGAGACGGAGCGAGAGACGGCGGAGACCTTTCAACGTTGGTTCGCCGACGCCTTGTTACCGGAACTTAAATTCTGGAGCAAGGCGCCTTTTCGCGCAGCCAATCTGGGTAATCGGTATGAATGGGGTGCGATAAGGATTGCCGAGCCGCATTTTGCCACGGCCGAGAGTCGAGAGGGATTCAAACTGTTGCTGGTCAAGATCAACGCGCACGTTGCGGTCGACCAGGACGGCGGCCGCACCACGTATGGATGCCTTGACCGTTACAACTCGAAGTCGCCCTGTTGCGGCGCACTCGACGCGTTGCTTAACGATTACCCTTCGCCGGCAACCGACGAACTAGAGACGATGTTTCAATTCGATGGACTTCCGCGACTTGACATGCTTCGAGACGAATCGTCCGTGGACCTTCAATACCGCAGCTTTCTCGCTGCCATTGTCAATGCGCGACTCCAGGCGCGGTCGGCCATTGTCGATATTCAGGATTACACACCCGATTCGCCGACCCTGACGGTCGTGATTCCGAGCGTGGCCATGAATCGCAGGCAACGTGACTCGGAGTTCGTCGTCGGCATGTACTGGGCAGATTCGCGTGGGCGGAAGGGCGAGGCCGAATACGTTGGACTGGGGGACGATCCGAGTCGGTACGAGATCATCAGTCAGCACGGATACTTGCGGGTCACCGACGGCCCGGCTCTCGAAGAACGTGAGGCTCGCGATCACCGGCAAGAGGTCGGTCGCCACTGGCAGTTGCAGCGCGAACCACTCCAGCTGACCGGTGAGAGGCTGCGGGCCCTCAGGATGGGGCCGTCATCCGAGTCCGCTCGAGCACCCAACATGACCTACGAGACACTAAAGACGGTCCTGTCGGTGGCGGCCGATATCGCTCCGATTCCCCTTTCGATCATGCTCTTCGCACGTGGTCTTGCCGGGATTCACCATTTGTATCGCGTGCACCAATTGGCTCGGGGCCTGGCAGATCAGGGCGAGGCATTACGGATCATCGAAGAAGTTACCGACCACGCCAAGAAGATTCCCGAAACGAAAGCGCGGGAAACCATTGACGCGCTACTCGCCCTTGATCAAGTGAAGGCCGATGGCGTTCGCTCGAACAAGGTCTAGCCAAACCTATTTGAAATCTGTTTCATCGCAAAACAGCGTTGATGAAAATTGCGACGCGTTGGATGTTGCAAGTGTTCAGGGGGTCAGAGTTCAGAGTTCAGAGTCCCGGCGGGGCTTGCTGGGGAGGCCACCGGCGCTCTGACTTTCGCAGGTTCTTCTCCTTGGGCATGGCGTCGTCGAGAAAAAATG
>CAYNDU010000194.1:0-9570 GCA_964395615.1 uncultured Pirellulaceae bacterium
ACAGGCTTTTCTTTGTGATTGATGGGCGAAGAACGGGCTGTCTTGCCGCCTGGGCTCACACGAGCGTTTTTATTGTGGCGACGGCGATTGTGATGTGGCCGATGGTCCCGAAGGAAGAAGTGGCTGAGCTGCCGGCCTTCCGGATCCCTTCGGCATCGGAAGATCTCCCACCGCTCCCACCGCCGCACATTGGCGTGGAGGCCCGAGACCCGAGCGAGAGCTTGCGGGCTTTTCTGAGCGAATGGGAAATGAACGACTTTCTGTTCCTGTTACTGATGGAGAACATCCGGCCCACCGATCGACTTCCGCCGGGCGAAGTCGCATGGTTCTCGGTCATACCCGAGTCGTGTCGCGCGCCGGCTCGCCGCTGGACGGGCGTCGTGACGGGTGTTGAGCCGAGCCGCACACCTTTCTTCCTGTCGCGAATGGTAACGTCGTCCGTTTTCCTCGTGTGGGCCATGGTGCTGGCATGGCGAACGGGCCGCCGACCGTCGCAGGCCACGTTCTTGGAATCGGCGTTTTTAACGATCGCCTGGTTCTGGCTCATACTCCCGACGGCCAATCCATGGTACTGGACGTGGGCGTTACCGCTCGTTCCGTTCGCCCGATCACGAGTGTGGTTACTGATGAGCGGACTGTCGTTCGCCTACTATCTTCGTTTCTGGTTGGTCTTTCACTATCCGGTCCCGTCCGTGATGGGAACGGGTTACAACGGAGCCCTGTTTTTCGACTACATCGTAACCTGGCTCGAATTCGGGCCCTTTTTCGCCGCCCTCCTGATCGCATATTTGCTCAATCGACACTCGAAGCGTCCCTGCATCGAAGAGGATTCACAGCTCGCGTAGATTCTTCACCGCGAGTGCACGAAATCCACGAAGACGAAAATGAAAACCTCGATGGCCGACGTTCAACGGTCTTTCTCTTCGTTCAGTTCTTTTATTCGGACCTCTGGCCGTACAGCGGTTCGACACTCATCACCCTTCCCGCGGCACCGGTTTGTCCTGGGAATGGTGGATCGGTCGTCTGGATCGTAGAGCGAAGAAGAGCAGGCCGGCAGCTGCGGCCAATGCCGCGATGAAGAGCCAGGGAGAGAGGCCCGTAATAGCAGGGAACGTGATCTTTCCATAGTTGGCGATTGGTAGGATGTTCGCCTTCATGGCCGGGTAGACCTCCGCGTATACGGCTCCGCCTGCAACCATTCCCAACACTCCAACGGCCGCCTGAGCCGAGCCGCCATCAGCCAACGCCCCGACGCCCGTACCCGGACAATAGCCTAACACTGCCATCCCACAGCCGAACAACAGGCCGCCCAGCACGTTCGCCAACACCTCGGTCCCCTTGATATGTAGCGATACGTTGCCAAAGGAGTGCATGGCCCAGACGCCCACCGATCCCACTACCACGGCGGTCAGCATCGTCTTGACCACCGTATGGTCTCTGAGCAGAAACTGGTCGACGATCACTCGATACCGTGTCACGCCGCCGCGCTGCAGGAGGAATCCAAAAACAAGTCCCGCGACGAGTCCATAAAACAAGTTCAAACCAGTGTCGAAACTAACCATGGTCCTCCGCCTCCTTTCCGAACAACGCAAAGGCCGTGACCACTCCGGCTCCAAAAAACGAAGCAAAGAAGAGCCAACTGCTGACACTGAATTGAAGACTGCCGCTAATCCCATGCCCCGACGTGCAGCCCCCGGCCAACCGAGCGCCGAACAACATGATCGCTCCACCGGCAAAGGCCGAGGCGTACCGCACCGACCTTCGCTTGCCAAAGCGGCCTTGCCATAACTTGGGGACACCCTCGCCCCGGTACGACTTGCTGAGCCAGGCCGCAAGAAACGCCCCAATCAGCATGCCGACGACCAGCATCATCTGCCAATCGATGGCCGGTTTGTCAATGATGTACTTCGTAAAATAGGCGTTCGATCGGACGTGGTCCGGCGCCACGAGCGACTCCAAAAGACCCGCCCATCGCACCATGGTCGTGCTCACACCCAGCGCCTTGCCCATCACGCCAAATGTAATCCACGCCAGCACTCCAATCCCGGCACCCACCAGGTACGGGGACCATCGTTCCTTTCGCAAAAAACCGTGGGCGGAATTCATGTTTGTCTCCTGTTGATACTTGCCGTTGACCGCCGATCCGCGCCATACGGAACGGCGATCCCTTGATCCACCGATCGCAGCGAAACGGGCAGAAGGGCTCCTCCGACGGCCTTCGAGGCTATTCTCGCAACTCGGTCGCCTGGCGGCAAGCCATTGGGTTGCATGGCCGGTGGCCTCGGCTTGGCCGCAAGTCTCTGCAGGCCGTACATTTTTGCCCCGGTCGCCGCGAGTCGTTGGGCCACGACACACTCTTCACGCGGACGCCAATGTAGGTAAAATGTATAAATGTATTGGACCGGCCCCGGTACCGGCCCTCGAAATCCGTCCGAGACTGGAAAACGTGTCTCGACGCGAACCACCCGCCCAATGGTCACGCGGCCACTCAAAGTCTAACCCAACGTTGTCGTCGGCGTGCCCTTCGTACGCTTTAACGTCAGCACCCAATCACAGTCGGTCGCTACACACACCCTATACGGACAACCGTCCATCAGAAGTGACAACATCAAGGAGACAGGCATGGGCGTACGAGCACTTTGGAGTAACCGATGGCGGATCGCCGCCTGGCTGATCGTGGCGTTCATCTGCCTTCCCGCATCTGCGGCAAAGCCAAAGAACAGCCCCGAGAATCCAGACTTCACCAAGGGGGGCCAGATCCCACCGTCGGCAAAACATGACTGGAACCTCGGACCAACGGGCGCTCGGGGCTGGATCTACAGCAACAAGATGGAGACGAGTGAAGCTCGCCAAGTGGCGATCACATCGGTAGACGCCGGTTCTCCGGCCGAGGGAATCCTCGCCAGCGGCGACGTGCTGCTGGGAGTTGCCGGAAAGACGTTCTCCTACGACCCTCGAACCGAACTCGGCAAAGCCGTTACGCGAGCGGAAGCCGGCGCCGGAACGCTGTCACTCATCCGCTGGCGAAGCGGGCGAACCGCAAACGTCGTCCTGCATCTGCCTGTCCTCGGGGCGTACAGCGCCACCGCCCCGTTCGACTGCCCCAAGTCACAACGCATTTTCAATCAAGGTTGTGACGCGATCGCTCGGCAGATGCGGGCGGACCCTGATGATGGCAATCCGATCGAACGATCACTCAATGCACTCGCCTTGCTCACGAGCGGCAAACCGGAGTTCCTGCCGCTGATCCGCGAACAGGTTGAGTGGGCGTCACACTACTCTGATCGGGAACGAAAGAGCCTCCACTCATGGTGGTATGGGTATGTGAACATGCTGGTCGCCGAGTACACACTGGCGACCGGCGACCGATCGTTCCTGCCGGACCTCGAGCGAATCACCATGGAGATCGTCAACGGACAAAGTGCGGTAGGGTCGTGGGGGCACCGTTTCGTACAATCGGAAAACGGGCGTCTGGCCGGCTACGGCATGATGAATGCGCCGGGTCTTCCACTGACCGTTTCGTTGGTCCTTGCGCGGAAGGCCGGAGTCAACGATCCGAAGCTCGATCAGGCCATTGCCAAGAGCGCCCGACTCCTCCATTTCTACATCGGAAAGGGAAGCGTTCCCTACGGGGATCACCATCCCTGGATCCAGACTCACGATGACAACGGAAAGAACGGCGTCGCCGGCCTGCTCTTCAATCTGCTGAAGGACCGCCCCGGCGCCGAGTTTTTTTCACGGATGAGCGTCGCGTCGTACGGCCCGGAACGGGACACCGGGCATACCGGCAACTTCTTTAACGTGCTCTGGGCCCTTCCCGGAGTCGCACTTTCGGGACCGAATGCCACCGGGGCCTGGCTCAACGAATTCGGGTGGTACTACGATCTGGCGCGCCGCTGGGACGGGACGTTTCTTCACCAGGGGCCGCCCGCCGAGCGACCAGATACCTACAAGGGCTGGGACTGTACGGGAGCATACCTGCTGGCGTATGGACAATCCACGAAACGTATCTACTTGACCGGCAAACTGGCGAGTTGCGCTCCCCAAGTCAACACGACGACGGCCGCTCAGCTCATCAAGGATGGACGTGGCTGGAGTCCAAAAGATCGAATTGCCTCATACACTCAACGCAGTATCGAACAGATCTACGAAGGCCTCGCAAGTTGGTCGCCCGTGGTACGAGAGCGTTCGGCCATGGATCTGGCCAAACGCCCCAATGATCCAACGAGCCGGCTGATCGAGATGCTCGACGACGAAAGTCTCTACGCTCGCTACGGCGCTTGCCAGGCACTCATCCAGCTGAAGCAGCGCGCGGCGCCCGCCGTCGGGGCACTGCGGAAAACCCTGGGATCGAAGGACCTCTGGCTTCGGATCAAGGCGGCCGAGTCGCTTGCCGCTATCGGACCTGCTGCCATGCCAGCCGTGCCGACTCTCCTTGAAATGCTGGCTCAACAGGACGCCGTTTCGGACCCGCGCAGAATGCAGCAACGATACTTGTGCTTCGCGCTGTTTAATCAGCGTGGTGGGTTGCTCGGAAACTCGCTGGATGGTGTCGATCGACAGGCACTTTACTCCGCCGTTCGAGCCGGCTTGAGAAACGAAGACGGGCGGGCTCGAGGCAGCCTTGGAACCGTCTACAAGAACCTCTCGTTCGATGAGGTCGAACCGCTGCTGCCCGCCATTTATCGGGCCGTCGAAGAACCGGCTCCCAGTGGGATCATGTTTGCCGACGGCATCCGACTGACGGGCCTGGAAGTGTTGGCCAGGCATCACATCCGAGAAGGGCTGCCGCTCTGCGCGACACTCATTGATCCCGAGCGCTGGGGAATGAGAAACCGAGTGAAACGCTGCCTGGAAACGCTCCGCCTCTATCGGGGCGCCGCCGTCTCTCAAATCCCTCAAATCCAAGCCCTCGAACAACAACTGGTCGCCAAACGGTGGAAGCCGGACGAGATCCAGAAACTCGACCTGCCGCAACTGATTCAAGAAATCCGGGAGGATCAAAATCCACCCGTCTTGCGATCGCTCCACTTGACCAATGCACCGTGAGCCGCGCACACGATCGTCTCGAACGAATCCGCCTCGAACGGAATCGCCAGACGATCGACGCGTCCGCCGCCCGCCGCCGGCGTCATCGGTGACTCGACATCTACGCGTCGGCCAGTCCGCGCTCAATGCGCGCCGACGCATCGCTCAATAATGACCGCATCGTGGCTTCGGCCAGTTTCGGTTTGCGAGCGCAGATCGCTTTCATCAGTTTCTGGTGCACGGGAAGCGACGTTACGTTGTCCGCCGGCTGGCGATTGGTCAAACGCAAGCTGTGCTCAAGTGACGTGCTGATGACGTTGGCCACCGGCGCAAAAAACGGATTTCCCGTGGCACGCAAGATCTCTGTGTGGAATCCCAGGTCCGCTGCCAAGAAAGCTTCGACACTGTCCGTCGTCCGCTCCATCTCCCGGTAAGCCTCGTCGATACGCCGCAAATCGGCTCCCGTCCCACGTTCCGCGGCCAAGGCCGCGGCCGCCGGCTCAATCGTCTGCCGAAACTCCGTCAGATGCACCAGGTGCCGTCCGCTCGGGTCAACACGCGCCTGCCATTCCAATACATCGGGATCGAGATAGTTCCACGCCTCCGATGAACGAACAATCGTGCCCCGCTTCGGCCGCGACTCGACTAAACCCTTGGCCGCCAACGATTTGACCGCCTCCCGAACGACGGTCCGGCTGACACCCAGTTCCCGGCACAACGTCCATTCCTGAGGCAACAGGTCCCCCGGCTGAACCGTCCCCGCCAGAATCTGCCGCCCCAGATCATCGGCCACCTGCCCACAGAGGTTCCGTCTCGATCGTGCCATCTTCTTCCATTGCGCCTATTGACGAGCCGTTGCTTATTTTGTAATACAATAACATAATTCAAAGGCCCGTCAAGCGAACGCTGGCGGCGCACGGTCGGCCGGCCCGGCCCGCCGGGCGTCAACGGGCAAGGGATCGGACCGATGCGTTCGGCACAACGACGACTGCCCAAAGACGATTCGTATTTCGCCGTGCGAATCGCCGGGCTGACGTGAAGGGTCCGACGAACCGACCCTGATCGCCGCCCGGCCGGCGTGAACGGTGACAGAAGAAAACCTCTTGGAATCCGGCGAACAGGAGCGGCGCAATGAACGACTTCTTTTTTCCTCTCTTGTTAGTACTGCTGGCCAGCTTCTTTCAAGGCACCTTCGGGCTGGGAATGAAATACGTCAAGCCGCTCGCCTGGGAAGCCTGGTGGTTGGTCCACGCCACGGTCGCCATGTTCTTGTTCCCCTGGATCTGGGCGTTCCTGGTCGTGCCGGACCTTTGCAGCATCCTGTCCCACTCGCCAAGTCGCGCGTTGTGTTGGGGGGCCTTGTTTGGATTCCTATGGGGCATCGGCGGCATCATGTTTGGCGTGAGCGTACGCTACATCGGCATGTCCTTGACGTACGGCATCGTGATGGGACTGGCGGCCATGATGGGTTCGTTAATTCCCTTATTCGGTTTGGAGAATGTCGCCGGCAACCCGGCGTTACCCTACATCCTGGCCGGAATGGCTGCCCTGCTGGTCGGCGTCGGAATCGTCGCGTTTGCGGGCATTCAACGAGACGCGATACTGGCGGCGGCGGGCGAAAAGATCCAAGGCATTCAGAGTGGATCGGCGTTCCGAATCGGCCTGATCATTGCGGTGACGTGTGGAGTGTTATCGGGCCTGCTTAACGTTGGATTCACGGCCACCGAGCCGATCGGCGCGGCGGCAGAGAAGGCGGGGACGATTACTCGCAACACGGCTCTGGCTCGGTGGGTCGTCGTGCTGATCGGAGCCTATGCGATGAACGCGGGTTACGCGTTGATTCTGTTGATCAAGAACAAGTCGTTTTCGTCGTTCCAGGCCAAGGGCGGGTTTGTCGCCTACAAGTGGGCGGTGATTGCCGGTCTTCTCTGGTTCGCGGCGCTTGGCGTATATGGCCAGGGCGCCGCGCTGATGGGAGACCTTGGCCCGGTCATCGGGTGGCCCATTCTGCTGGGCCTGGCGCTGATTATCAGCAGTACGCTCGGAGTTTGGACGGGCGAGTGGAAGGGCGCACCGGGTCCATTCAAGACGATGCTTGCGGGCGTCGCCGTCGTGATCGTGGCCATTTGTGTCCTCGGTTACTCGAAGCGTCTGAAACCGGACGCGGCGACACCGATGAACGGACCGACGGCTTCCGCTTCAGCATCCGCCGTTCTTGTTCCCACCTCTCGGCCAATTCCTTCTGCCGAAACAACGACATGAAGATCGAGTGTATTCGAACGCACCATTTGCGAGACGAACTGAACGAACCGTTCGGGTTCTCTCAGTGGTATTACGGTACGCGCAACACGTTCTGGGTCGAGATCATTGCCGACGACGGAACGAGCGGCTGGGGCGAGTGCTATGGGCCGGCCGAGGTTTACCAGGCGGCCGTCACCAGTTTCTATGGCCCCCGCCTGATCGCTCAGGACCCGCTTGCCATCGATCGTCTGTGGCACACGATGTGGCAATGGTCGCTCGACTTCGCGCGGGGCGGCATCATGATGGGTGCGATGTCCGGCATCGACATGGCGCTTTGGGACCTGAAGGGAAAAACGCTGGGACGATCTGTCTCGGATCTCATGGGCGGACGTTATCGCGAGACGATTCCCGCCTATGCCACCGGCATGTATTACAAGGACATGCCTGAGCCCGCGTTGCTCGAGTCCCTGGTTGCCGAAGCCGTTGATTACGACCGACAGGGATTTCAGGCGATGAAGATCAAGGTCGGCAAGAACGTGCCGTTCGATCTGCGTTTGGTCACGGCGATGCGCGAGGCCTTGCCGGAAACGACCCTGATGGCGGATGCCAATCATGCGTTTGATCTGCCCGAAGCGGTGCGAGTCGGGAAGGCGTTGGAGGCACACGATTTCGCCTGGTTCGAGGAGCCGCTGACGCCCGAAGGCGAGCATTTGTACCGGCAGCTTCACGAGAAAATCGATGTGCCGCTGGCAGGAGGAGAATGTGAGCAAACTCGCCATGGATTTCGGCGCCTTCTATCGCCGGGTGGCGTGCAAATTGCGCAACCCGATCTGGCCTACTGCGGCGGCATTTCGGAGGGGCTGAAGATCAGAGCGATCGCTTCGTCGCTTGGGGTCAACGTCATCCCACATTGCTGGGGCACCATGCTGAACCTGGCCGCGGCCGCTCATTTTCTGGCAGCCGGCTATCGCGAGCCGGGTCGGGCCGAAGACGGCGGATCGATACTCGAGCTCGATCGAACTCCCAATCCGCTGCGCGACGAACTGTTTGAAACGCCGCTCACAGTCGACGGAGCGACGGTCCACGTCCCGTCCGGACCGGGACTGGGCGTGACCGTCGATCGTCATGCCCTGGCGTCTTTCCAAGTAAAAGACACTGAGATTCGCTGAATCACTGAACACCGTTCTTCGCTGAGCGGTTAACGCCCGACGGGAACAAGCCCCGTCGTCGCGTTGCGGCCCTGGCATCAGCTGATTAGCCTCGAAGGGTCGTCGGTCTACTCCAGAAAGCCGAGCGAGGCAAGGAACTGATCCATCTTCTCGACGGTGTCTTCATAGTTCTTGTTGCCATTGCGACCGTAATTGAAGAAACCGTGGCCTTCACCTTCGTAGAAATGCGATTCGCAACGACATCCGGCGGCCTTCATCTTGGCTTCATATTTTTCGGCCGTGGCCACGGGAATCAGCTTGTCTTTGGTTCCAAGAAACACAATCGTAGGCGGCGCCTCAGCCGTTATGTTGTCGATCGGTGATATTTCCCGGTAGTAATCCTTCACTCGATCGTATCCATATCCGTCCGGTCCATTGTCGTAGACTGGATTGAAGAGAACCAACGCATCGGGCCGAGCGCTAACCGATGTTTTCTCGCCCGGTTCGTTGAGTCCCTTTACCGTTCCCGTCGCTGCGGCCACATGACCTCCTGCCGAACCACCGCCGGCGGCGATTCGCGTTGGATCGATACCTAGTTGCTCGGCATGAGTCCGGATCCAGCGAACGGCCGATTTCCCATCCTGCACGCACTCGCGAGGTGACGTTTTGTTTCGGCTATTCACACGATAGTCGGCCGCCATCGCTACCATTCCTCGCGATGCCAGGTGCCGGCAATGTTGTTCGAATTGTTTGGGTGAACCACCATTCCAGCCGCCCCCAAAGAAGAACACGACGGCGGCCCGCTTGTCGGAGTCCTTGAATCCTGCCGGCTCAAGGATGTGGAGGTAAAGCCGGACGTCACCGACCGTCTTGTAGAGCTCGGTGCGAGCCCCTTCGAAAGCAGGCGATCCGGCGACCTGCACTTTCTTCGCTCGACGCTTCGTTCCCTGTTTTTTGGATTGCTGCTTTCTGGGAGGTTGAGCGGCGGCGGCGAACCCGATAGTGGCTACCAGCAGCAGGCTGATCGCAATGCGGAGCTTCAACATCTTAATTGTTCCTTCCGGTCTCGAGTGCTCGAACTGCGGCTGCCGTCCAGGATCGGCCGAGCCGCCGCGGACCGTTCCAGGGTAACGCAACGTCAGCGCCGACGCAA
>CAYNDU010000195.1:0-9521 GCA_964395615.1 uncultured Pirellulaceae bacterium
GGTTCCATTTCGGATCTCGGCTTTCCAGGGGTCGCCTTCGAACCGGACGACCGATCCATCCGTCTTTCCCTCGGCCGCCTCCCGGCGGTCTCCCCGCTGCCAACCCTCTCCCGGCAAGCCTCCGGCATAGCCAACCAACTGGAAGCTGCCGTTTCCCAGGGCAATCACCTGGGCGCCCCAACAGCCTGCGCCCGCGCCGCTTCCGAGATACTCTCCCTGAATCGCGTAGTCGAGCCCGGCCTTGTGCGGATCGCGGTAGACTTCCGGGAACTGGAGTTCTTCGAGCAGCGGACCGGCAGCCTGCCGGGCAGTCCGTTGCAGATCGGCCCAACGAACTCGCTCATCGACGATCAGGTTGAGATCGCGGCCGATCGCTGGGAACTCGCTCAAGTGTTGGTGCTGGGGAAGCAGATCGGCCGCTTCGACCAGCGCGCCCAGATCGAGTTCCGCCACCATCGTAGCGCGTCGCAGGCCAAACGCTTTCAAGGGGCGGTCGGCCAGGCGGCCCAGGTAGCCCAGGTCGCGGTCGCCCAACATCAGCCGGCACTGCTCTTGTGCGTCGAGTGCCGGAATTCGAGCCTCATCGACAGCCAGTGGCTGGTCGATCCGCAGGGCGTCGATCAGCGCTTGGACAACACCCTTGAGCCTGAAGAAACTGCCGTCGGTGACGATCGCTAACGTCCAGGGTTCGCGGGGCAATCCGCTCGGATTCGGAAGATAGATCCTCGCCGTTTCGAACAACTCAACGCGTTCATTGCCAACCGATTCGTTGTGGCGCCGACATTCCAGGAGGCTTGGAACCAGGCTGGTTCTGAGTCGATCGGCGCCTTTGAGCATCGGCGTGCTCGATACGAGTGGTTCTGCGTCAGTCCAAGGCGAGAAGGCGGTGTTCCACGCCGTGGGCACGACACTCGCCGTGACACCCTCGTCGAATCCGGCTGCCGTCAGCACTTTTCGCACAGACTGAAGCACGCGGTCACTGTCGAGCTGTTGGGTCGCCGTCATCGGCACGCCAACGTCCTCGGGGATCTTCTCGTAACCGTGGATCCGGGCGACTTCCTCGATAAGATCGATTTCCCGAGTCAGGTCACGTCGCCAGGACGGCGGGACGATTTCAACGCGTTCGACATTGCTTCCAACAATCGACCCTCCCAATGCCGCCAGAATACGCTCGACCTGGCCGGCCTCAACGTCGATGCCCAAAATACGCGGCAACTGGCTGAGTCGCAACGTCACGGTTTTGCGTGTCACGGCCGGAGCCCCGACGTCCAACATACCTTCGGCACACTCGCCTCCAGCGATCTCCAGGATGAGCTGGCAGCAGCGACGACTGGCCCATTCGACGCCCTCCGGATCGACGCTGCGCTCGAACCGATAGGAAGATGGGCTGTGCAGATTGAGCTTTCGCGCGGTGGTTCGAATCGACAAAGGTGCGAACTGGGCCGACTCGATCAACACGTCGCGTGTTGCATCGGTCACTTCCGAGTCGACACCACCCATGACACCGCCGAGAGCGACAGCTCGACCGGAGTCAGCGATCACGCACATGCCTGGATCGAGCGAGTACTGCCGATGATCAATGGCCTCAAACGGCTCGCCTTTGACCGCCTCGCGTACGATGATTTCGTGTCCACGGAGTAACGACAGGTCGAACGCGTGCAATGGTTGACCACACTCCATCGTCACATAGTTGGTGGCGTCGACAACGTTGTTGATGACGGCAAGACCCAGGGTCCGGAGCCTCCGAGCCAGCCATTCGGGGCTTGGTCCAATGCGCACGCCGCGCAGGACGCGCGCCGTATACCTCGAACAAAGCTCGGGGCACTCGACGGAGACCTTGGCCAGCGTGTCCACGTTCGGGCCGCCGGACGGCAATTGGGGATTCTCAACCGTCAGCGGCAGATCCCATAGCACGGCGACCTCGCGAGCTACCCCTAAGTGCCCCAGGCAGTCCGGTCGATTGCTGGTCACCTCCAAATCGATGGCCAGATCGCCGCCGATCGATTCGGTCGATTCGTGGTTTAGTCCGGCCATCGACAGCCGCTGCTCAAGTTCGGCCAGGTCCATCTCCAGCGGCACGTACGTCTTCAGCCATTCCCAGGATACGATCATTTTTCCGCTCGATTTGCTGCAAGGGTTTCTGCCAGTGAATCGCTGCTAGAACTGGTGCAGGAACCTCACGTCATTGTTGTAAAAGTGACGAATATCGGTCACATTGTGCCGGCGCATGCACAACCGCTCAACGCCCAGACCAAACGCAAAACCGGTAACTTGCTCCGGGTCGTATCCGACGGCGTTGAGCACATTGGGGTCGACCATTCCGGCGCCACCAAACTCGATCCACTCATCGTTCCAACTGAAGTCAGCCTCGACACTCGGCTCGGTAAACGGAAAGAACGAGGGTCGAAACCGGATGTGCACATCGCTCCCCAGGTAACTGGTCGCGAACATGCGCAAGACGCTCTTCAGGTCGGCCATCGTGACACATTTGTCGATCAGCAGACCTTCCATCTGGTGGAACATTGGATAATGGGTCGCATCGGCCGTATCCGGCCGGTAGACGCGTCCGAGCGAGATGATTCGGATCGGCGGTTGCGTTTTCTCCATGACCCGGATCTGCACCGTGCTGGTCTGACTGCGCAACAGGAGTTGGTCGTGGCACCCATTAGCCACGGAAAGATAGAAATTGTCCAGCGGGTCACGCGCCGGATGTTCGAGCGGGATATTCAGAGCCTCGAAATTGTGCCACTCGTCCTCAATCTCCGGTCCGTCGGCCACCGAGAAACCGAGACGGCCCATAATCTCCTTCAGGTGCTCGATCGTCTGGGTGATCGGGTGAAGATGGCCGACCCGAATCGGCTCGCCCGGCAGTGTCACATCAAAGGGCTGAGCCCCCTTTGGGCCGGAGTCCGGTGCGACCGCGGCAAGGCGGTCCGTGGCGGCTGAAAGCGCCGACTCGATCCGTTGCTTGACCTCGTTGAGCTTCTTGCCGGCAGCCGGCCGGTCCGCTGCGTCGACCTGGCCCATCTGCTTCTGGACCACTTTGAATCGACCTTTCTTGGCGCCCACGAACGCAACGCGAGCGTCCTCAAGTTGGGCCGAATCGCGTGCTTCCTCGAAGGCCAACGCAGCCTCCGTTGCCAACTGCTCCAACTGGTCTACGAATTGAGCTAATGCCATCGAACTACCACTTCCATCGGCTGCGAATCGTTCTTGTGTACCGGTTCGTAAATCGAGATGGGCCGCCGAGCACCATCACGGCAACTTGGAAACCACGCACTGCGAGCACTTCGGAATCCGGAGGACGATCGGCACTCCGATTGCTTGGGACGGTGCGTTCCTCGCGCCCCACGACAAAGAGGCAGGCTTCTGTCGCGAAACCTGCCTCTACTCTTTTCTCATTTCACGATCACCGCCCGTGAAACACCTTGACAACCCGTGAAAACCGAGCCCTATCCATCGGCCGGTCGTTGCCCCGACTCGAAGTCGTCCACGACGGCTGTCGCTGCCATCGCTCCGATCAGCCGCGCGAAGGCCGCGACGCACAAGAGTTGTGTGGAACGCGGGCAGGTCAGGCGCGCCTACGAAGCCAGTTTCGCCTTCACCTGCTCGACCACGGCATCAAAGGCATCGGGGTCGTGGATGGCCATCTCGGAGAGCGACTTGCGGTCGAGTTCAATTCCCGTCTGCTGCAGCCCGTGAATAAACTCGCTGTACCTCATCCCCCGCTCTCGGACGGCGGCGTTGATTCTGGTAATCCACAAGCGACGAAATGTCCGCTTACGGACTCGCCGATCACGATAAGCGTAAACGCCGGCTCGAACCAGCGTCTCCTTGGCGGTACGCAACAGGTTGCGACGACCTCCTCGGTAACCCTTCGTACGGCGATACAATCGGCGCTTGGCCTTGGTTCGGGCCGAACCCTTCGTCGTTCTCATTTCTCAACCGGCTTTCCACTGTGTGTCAGACTGGTCAGGCCCCCGGCCACGACACTGCTCATCGCAATGCACGCCGCTCAGGCGTTCTCATTTCGCCTGCCGTCCGATCAGTTCACCTCGTTCATCACTATTCTGCTTGACCGCCGACGACCGCCGTCGAGTCGGTAGGGGAGTTGGCGTGTGTCACACACGTCCGCCGTATCCTGATTCAGCGCTCACCTGCGTGGCGACGCTAGCTGCTGTGCTTATTGAGTGCCTGGCGAATGGACGCCTCCATGCACTTGTCCACGGTCGTCGTCCCGCGCAGATTGCGTTTGCGTTTGGGAGACATTCGCGATTGCAAGTGGCTCGTCCCAGCCGGGCGGTGCTTGGCCTTGCCGGACGCACTTAATCGAAATCTCTTTTTCGTACCCTTGTGGGTTTTCTGTTTTGGCATCGATCCGGTACTCTATCGAACAGGGTTGACGTCGGTCGGCACGATGGAAACCACACAGTTTAGAGCCGTTCCGATGCGGCGCGAAGGGCTCTTTGACGATTAATCCCGCAACGCGGCGCGACACGATCGCCGGCACAGAACACGCGCCGGCACAGAACACGGCGAAACCCCCTGAAGCCGGCAAGAAACGCCCCCTCTTCTGGGTGTTCGCATACCCGCGATGCCGGCTCGTCGGCGAGAAGGTGGCAGGTGGAACCGATTCGAATTACCTATCTTACGGCCGGCGCCGCCGGCATGTACTGCGGAAGTTGTCTTCACGACAATCTGTTGGCCCGCGGGATGATCGAATTGGGGATCGACGTCGAATTGCTGCCGTTGTACACCCCTCTGCAGCTAGACCAACCCGACGTGAGTGATCGGCGCGTCTTTTTTGGCGGGATCAATGTCTACCTGCAACAACGGTATCCCATCTTTCGGCGCCTGCCTCGATGGATCGACCGCCTGCTGGACAATCGCCGCCTGCTACGTTGGATCGGTAACCGGGGAATCAGGACCGAGGCCCAATGGCTGGGCGAAATGACATTGTCGATGCTGCGAGGCACCGACGGCGCTCAGCACAAAGAAGTCGATCGCTTGTGTCACTGGCTACAAAAATCGCCCCGTCCGGACCTTCTGCACTTGAGTAACCTTCTGATCGCCGGCTCGGCCCCCGAGCTTAAGCGGCGTCTCGACGTCCCGATCGTGGCAACGTTACAAGGGGATGACCTTTTTCTCGACCAGTTGCCCGATCGCTACCGGCAGGCTGCGTTGCTCGAGATGAAGCGACTGTCAGCCAAGATTGACCGATTTCTGGTCCACTCCGATTTCTACGCCGACCGAATGGCCCACTTGTTGTCGATTTCCCCGCGGAAGATACGCAAAGTGCCCCTGGGGGTCGACACGACCGTGCCGGGCGATGATCAGGACCAGCCGAAAGGATCGAGCGGGACGGTGGAACGGCCGACCGACGGGGACCAAACGAAACGCGTCTTATACATGGCGCGACTTGCGCCCGAGAAGGGGCTGCACATCCTGGTCGATGCCTTTATCACCCTGAGACAGATGCCGCAAGCCGAAGCGACCCACTTGTGGATTGCCGGTTGGCTGGGCGTCGAGCATCGAGCTTACGCCGAGGAACAATTCGAGAAACTACGGCAAGCGGGACTCGAATCATCGTTCCGGTTCTGGGACGCGATCGACGGCCGACAGAAAGCTGAATTGTTGTCTGGGGCCGACCTTCTGTGCGTGCCACCTACGTACGACGAACCGAAGGGTCTGTACGTCTTGGAAGCCCTGGCGGCCGGCGTGCCGGTTGTCGTCTCGAGCGTCGGCGCGCTGCCTGAGTTGCTCGACCAACTGGGCGGAGGTCGCTTAGTCCGACCCAACGACAGTCGGCAACTGGCAGGAGTCCTGCACGACCTGTTGACCGACGATGCGGACCGACAGGAGTTGGCTCGAAGAGGCCGTAAGGCCGTCCGGAGCGAACGCAACTCGCGACAAATTGCTTCGGCCACCTTGGCCGTTTTGAAGGACCTGCTGGACACTCGTGCCGTTGATCTCGACCGCCCAACTGATTAGAGATCCCCCCGTGTGTTTCTGGGGATCCGATCAGGCGGTCAGGCCAAACGAGAAGACAGAACGATAACATCCGGCGTCATCACGCCCAACGCCACTTGACTCGCATCGGTACATCGGACCCGGCGCCGGCCCTCACGGACGCCAGGTGGCAGCCCAGGTTCGGCCACAACACTACTTGGACGATGCACTATTTGGGCGATGCACTATTTGGGCGATGCACTATTTGGGCGATATCGTACAGATCATACGGCGGCCGTTCTGTTGCGGCGGCGTTTCTACCTTGCCGACTTCCGACAATTCTTCGATCACGCCCCGCATCACTCGTCTACCTTCTTCGATATGAGCCATCTCCCGGCCGCGGAAAATGACGGAAACTTGCACTTTATTTTTGTGCTCAAGAAAATCTTTGGCTTTCTTGACTTTGAAGCCGATGTCATGGTCGCCCGTTTTGGGACGGAGTCGAATTTCCTTCGTCTTCGTGTGGTGCGTGTTCTGGCTGGCCTTCTTTTTCTTCTCGTACTTGTACTTGCCGTAATCCATGATCCGGCAAACCGGGGGTCGCTCACGCGGCGCCACCTCAACCAAGTCCAATCCAGCTTCTCGAGCCTGAGTCAGGGCGTCTTGTGTTGGGATGATGCCCAGCTGCTGTCCGTCGGCTCCGACCACCCGGACGGGCGTAATCCGGATCTGGTCGTTGATTCTTGTCTGAGTGCGATCGATTGCTGAAACCCTTTCTTGCTACAAATACAGAAACAAACCTACGTTATGAAACCGTGCCGCGCGAGCCTTCGAGCCGGTTCCGGCCACCCGAATCCTACTCTACAGGTTCAGGTTGGGCCATGGCCATGGAAGTTCGGCCCGTAACGTGTGAGTATCGACGAGTGCCGGGTCGACCGTCAACCGGATTTCGTGAAAAAATCCGCAATGTTTTCCACGGCCGGCCGGCCCCATGCCGGGCTGGATGCAATACCCTGGGGCCCGGCGCGGCCGGACCTTCGCGGTCAGGATCGGGCGGGCGTGGCGAGCTGTATCGACGGGCGTGGAGGTTCGAGCCCGATCAGTATTCATTTTGCACGGTACGCTCGCCGAGCCCGGCGTCTCCCTGGAAGGTGCGCCGCACGGTCCTCGAAGCGACTTCCTGCCGCAGTTTCTCGATGGCCGCCTCGACCGACATGGTTCCGGCCTCGCCCTCAACGCGATCGCGGACACTGACTTGGCTCGCTTCTTCTTCACGTCCACCAACAATGAACATATAGGGGATCAGTTCCAGTTGCGCGTCCCGGATTTTTGCCCCGATTTTTTCCGGGCGAAAATCGCCTTCGGCTCGCAATCCGGCCGCGGTCAGCTGCTCGAGCACGCGTCGGCCATACTCCTCGAACTTTTGGCTGACGGCCAAGACGCGCACCTGCTCGGGAGCTAGCCAGAGCGGAAAGGCGCCGGCGAAATGCTCGATCAGGACACCGATGAACCGTTCCATGGAGCCGAGTGGCGCACGATGGATCATCACGGGGCGGTGGGGCGTATTGTCCGCACCGATGTACTCCAGGGCAAAGCGATCGTCGCCCGGCAGGTTGTAGTCGAGTTGAACGGTTCCCAACTGCCACTCGCGGCCGAGGCAGTCTTTCACCACGAAATCGGCCTTCGGACCGTAGAAGGCCGCCTCACCCGGCTCGTGTGACGCTTCGATTCCCAGACTGTCGCAGACATCGATCAGCGCTTGCTCGGCCCGATCCCACTTTTCCGTACTCCCGACGTACTTTTCGACGTCGGGGCTGCGGAAACCGAGTCGCACTCGGTAGTTCTTGAGCCCCAGGCAGTCGAGGACGAACTGTGTCATATCGATACAGTCGCGGAATTCATCAGCCACCTGATCGTCGGTGCAGAAGATATGAGCGTCATCCTGAGTGAAACCGCGCACGCGCGTCATCCCACCCAGTTCGCCCGACTGTTCGTAGCGGTAGACCGTGCCAAACTCGGCCAATCGCAGGGGAAGATCCCGATAGCTGCGAGGCTTCGATTTGTAAATCATGATGTGATGGGGGCAGTTCATCGGCTTGAGTAGATACTCTTCGCCGTCCTCCATCACGATGGGCCGGAACATGCTCTCCTGGTAGTACGGATAATGGCCGGACGTCTTATAGAGATCGATCTTGCCGATGTTCGGCGTGTAGACAGGTAGATATCCGCGTCGATTCAGTTCTTCCTTGATGAACGACTCGAGCAACCCCCGTATGATGGCGCCTTTCGGTTGCCACAAAACCAGACCGGACCCGACCAGGGGGCTGATGGTGAACAACTCGAGTCGCTTACCCAGTTGCCGATGATCCCGTTTCTTTGCCTCTTCAATCAGTTCCAGGTGATGTTCGAGATCGGGCCGATTGAAGAAGGCGGTGCCATAGAGTCGTTGGAGCTGCGGTCGCGAGGCGTCTCCTTTCCAGTACGCACCCGCGATGGAGAGCAATTGGAAAGCCCCAACGGCGCCTGCGGTCGGCACGTGCGGCCCCCGGCACAGATCGATGAACTCGCCCTGCCGGTAGAAGGACATTGACGGGTGCTCGGCCAGGCCCGACTCAATGTGCTCCACCTTCAACGACTGCCCCAGATCGCGGCATATGTTCAGCGCCTCGGCACGCGGCTGCTCGATGCGTTCAAACGGCTCACGGGCCTTGATAATCGCCTTCATTTCCCGTTCGATGGCGGGAAAATCATCTTCCGACAGCGGAGGATCAACGTCGAAGTCGTAGTAGAACCCGCCCTCGACGGTCGGACCGAATGCCAATTGAACGTTGTCGCGCACCCGCATCACGGCCCGAGCCATGATGTGGGCACAGGAATGGCGCATCACACCCAGGGATTCAGGGTCTTTCTTCGTCAGCAGACGCAGTTCCACCGATCCCTCGGCCGGCAGTTGGTAGTCCAAACCGACAATGGCACCATCGACTTCGGCGGCTAACGCAGCCTTGGCCAGGCCGGGACCGATTTTCTGCGCCACATCCAATGGGGTTATCGGCTGATCGAATGCTTGGACACTTCCGTCGGGTAGCTTGACTTCTAACATGACGATAAACAGGGCTCCTGCTGCTGGACACCACGCGACGGGGCGCCGATTCAAAGAACGCAAAACGACTCAATTCCAAGTGGCTATGGCGGTAAGCTACCGTATGCCTGACACTTGGAGCAAGACGAGGTTCACCGCTTCGGTCAATGGCACCGAAACGACCGGACCCGAAAAAGGGCTCCGGACTGCTTCCGTGCCGAACCGTTTTCCGCTAATCTATGACGCCAGATTCGAGCGATCGCCGTCGCCGACCCGCTCGACCGTCCACGGGCCGTTAGCTCAGTTGGTTTAGAGTGCTTGCTTGACATGCAAGAGGTCACTGGTTCAAGTCCAGTACGGCCCACTCGATAAAGGGGTCAGGACTCTTTTGCCGGAACGGCCCGAAGGGTGCTTCGCACAAAAGAGTCCTGACCCCTTCTGGGTGCAGGAACGGGCTCGTTTTGGGTGGACGTATTATTCAGCGCGATCTTGA
>CAYNDU010000196.1:0-9519 GCA_964395615.1 uncultured Pirellulaceae bacterium
AATTCATCGGAGTCACCCGACTGCGAACGCCGCACCGCAGGGTTTTTCCAAAGCCTGGTTCGGCCTTGAATCCGAGACCCGACCCGCGAACCCCGAACAAGGCCAGGCGGGACAACCGGAATCGCGAAAACAAGCAGCCGTGCAACTTCGCCTGGCAGACGAGCAGTCCCAACGGGCGGCCGGCTGGGCCGAACTGCCCGAAGCCAAGAACGCCGCACAGAAGGTTTTTCAAACGCCCAACCAACAGGATGGAGGCCAGCAGGAAGCGCAGCGCTTAATCCGAAAGGGCCAGGCGGCCGGAACGCGTGACGAACTCAACCGAGCCTATGCGGCGCGCGTGGCCAAACAGGCACAATCCAAGTCCGAACTGCAAACGGTACAGCCGCAGAGTTCGGAATCCGCGTTAGGCTACGACGACAGCAACGTGACGCGTGGCGAATCGGCCGGTGAGGAACTGACCGAGGAGCTGACCGGACTGGGCCTGGCCAGCCTCGATTTCCAATTACCGGTCCGGGGAACGGTGTTCTACTTTACGACCCCCCGTGGCGACGTCGAAATCTCGGCGCGCGCCGTCGACAACCAATGGCTGCAGCGCGGACTACACTTCGGCGGCCTGCTCGTCGTCCTGCTCGCCGGGGGACTAATGCTGGCCGTCGCCCGGCGCGTGCTGCACGCTCGTCGCGGTCGCATCCTCGCCGCCTGCGGCGCCATGCTGATCGGACTCATCTCGCTACTGACCGGTATCCTGCCGATATTCGGGCTGGTGATGATAATGGCCGGCGTGATGTTGTTGGCCGATCGAGGATCTTCCACCGAACCGGTGGCCGCCTGATCGCGAGTCGTGCTCGAACTAACGGAACGGTCAGGAATCGCGACGCAACGACTCATATTGCCTCCGACCGACGTCCGCCACGCGCTCGTCCGGCCACACCTCGAGTGGTTGGTAGTTGTTGTGCGGCGCGTCTTCAAGAAACGGGTCATTGTGACGAGTGTTGTAGCAGCATATCAATGACCAGCGAGGCCGATCGCTAGTGTTTTGCTCGGAGCAATGCAACAGGTTACTGTGAAAAAACAACGCGTCGCCCGGTTGCATCTCGCAATGCACCAGCCGGCAGCGCATTCGTGCTGCCTCGACACGCTTCAAGTCCGCGCCCACTTGCTCGCCCGCCTTGCCATGCTCAACGCGACCCATAAGGTGCGATCCGCGCAAGACCTGAAGGCAACCATTGGCACATGTCGCCGGATCGATGGCAATCAAACAACTGGCCATGTCGGGATACAGGCAACCGAAGTTGTACCAGTAGCCATAATCCTGATGCCATTCCCAGGCGCCCCCCACGCGAGGCTCTTTAAGCATGACCTTGTGATGATAGTGGTAAACTTCGTCCCCCAGCAACCGAGACATCGTCTCGACGATCCTTCGCGATCTGACGATGGCCGTGTAGATGGCCCGATCATCCAGATCGTTCCGAATCGCCAGCCGTGAGAGCATACCGAGTTCGTCCTTTCGGCCGTGCGACTCGGACTCCAGCTGCTGGTCCGCCTTCGAAATCTTGTCGAGCAGCCCCACTTCGTCGGCGTCGAACAGCCCGTCAACTCGAAGATACCCGTCCTTTTTAAAGGCCGCCAGGTCCTGCTCCCCGCACTCAAACGTCATCGTCGTGGCTCCAGCTCATCGCACACCAATTTCACACCCATGGTCGGTTCCTGCTCGCGTCAATGGTAAACTGATTCCTGATCGTCGGCAATTCGGCTGCCGTTGATTGCCCCCACAGCAGGCCGGGCAGACCAACTTGCTCAGTAAGACTCATAGGGAGATAACCACTGATGACACTTTCGTTTTCCATGGATCGCCCGCGCCGTTCCTTCTGGTTGCTCGCACTGCTTCTCGGGCTGGTCCCGGCAACGGCGCTCGCCAGGAGCCCGAACGTACGCCCGAATATCCTGCTGATCATCACCGACCAGCAACAGGCTGCAATGATGAGCTGCGAAGGGGAGAAATTTGTTCGGACTCCTGCGCTCGACCAACTGGCCGCCGCCGGCACTCGGTTCCGGCGGGCCTATGCCGCGAACCCCGTCTGTATCCCGTCACGGGTCAGCATGATGACCGGCCGAATGCCCAGCTACTACGGCATGCGCAGCAACGACGAAGGGCGTCAGAAGATCCCCGAATCGGAATTGGATCACACGCTCGGCCGTCTGTTTCGCCAAGCCGGATACCGGACCGTTTACGGTGGCAAGACGCACTGGTTTCGGAACATGAACCCGGAATCCATCGGGTTCGAGACACTGACCAGGGACCAGCGAGACACGCTTGCCGATCGCTGTGCCGAATTCCTGGCGCAACCTCAAGAAAGGCCCTTCCTGCTGGTGGCCTCCTTCATCAATCCTCATGACATTTGCTACATGGCCATCGATGCGTGGACCAAGGCGAAGGGGAAGGAGCCGATGTACGGGAAGAGTGTCGTGGAACGCCGGCGGTTAAACGAAGCGTTGCAAATACCGGAAGGCGTTTCTCGCAGTCGTTTCTTCTCCGAGTTTGCTCCCCCCGTACCCGCCAACTACGACGTCCCGGTCATGGAACCGGAACGAGTCACGACCGCCTACCTGGATCGTCGAGGGTTCCGCAACTATGCGAGATCCGAATGGTCGGATGAACAGTGGAGGTTGCACCGCTGGGCATATCGCCGTTTGACGGAACGAGTCGATGGACAGATTGGCAACGTACTGGACGCGTTGAATCGATCGGGGCTCGACAAGTCCACGGTCGTTGTTTTCACCAGCGACCACGGCGACCACGATGGATCCCACCGGCTGGAACACAAATCGATCCCGTATGAAGAGGCGGCTCGCGTTCCGCTCATCATCTCCGGCCCGGGGCTCCCAAGGCAGAAAATCGACGAGACACACCTGATCAACACGGGGCTCGACCTGATTCCCACCCTTTGCGACTTCGCGTCCATCGAGCCGCCGGCGGATTCGTCCGGGCACAGCTGGCGGGCACTTTTGGCCGGTGACAAGAACGTGGCATGGCCGGATCAGGTTGTCGTGGAGACTCGCGCCGGACGCATGCTGCGAACCGATCGGTTCAAGTACATCGTTTATGATCAGGGTCGCAACCGTGAGCAACTGATCGATCTGGAGGCCGATCCGGGTGAAATGCACAACCTGGCCGGCAAGAGAGAGTTTCTACCGGTGCTCAACGAGCATCGGGCTCGGCTCGCCAGGTGGGTCCTCGATACCAACGATCGGATCGCCGCCGAGTACATCGTGCGCTCGCCGGAAAAATGACCGTCGTCCAAGACAATGCCCGGCGGAACAACCATCATGGGCGAGTGTTCCATAACGTTACACCTGTACGCGTCGTTTCGCCAATACGCGGGTGGCCAGGCGTCCTTAAATGTGCCGATCCAGCCGGGTCAGACGGTCGAGTCCGTGGTGCGCGAGCTGAAGATACCCTTGGACGAGGTCCGGCTCGTCTTCACCGACCACCGCATCGCATCGTTAACGGCCCGTCTAGAAGGTGGCGAGACGGTGGGAATCTTCCCCGCCGTCGGCGGCGGCTGACAAAAAAGGGGTCAGGACCCTTTTTTTCGACGCATCACGTCTTCTGTCCGGGAGCAGGCTCAAAATCGAGGACCGAATCAAGTTGTTCGTCCGATACGTCGAATGTCGTATCGTGTGGTGCGAGTTTTTCCGTCGTGAAAAAATCAGGCAACCGGTCGTGCTCGGCCGTAAATCCCGCTCGGCGGTTGAACGCCTGCTCGTCCTGCAGTACCTGCTGCCCCAGCGACGCCAGGTCATCGGTGGTGAACTCCTCGCCAAGACACGCGCCCAGAATCCCGCATAGACCGGCCAGGGCATCTGAGTCGTCCAGGACGGCGAAGGCGATAAACAAGCACATACCGGACGCATCGATGGCAGCGGTCGAGATCTGCAGTCCTCGACTCAACTCGGCCTGCCCCTGGGCAGACAACGGATCAACTTGCTGTCCGACTCCCAGCACGTTGGGCCCGACGGCGTACCCGGCCGTGTGATCGGCGCCTTGGGTGGTCGTAGCGTAAGTGACTCCGATCCCCTTTACGGCACGTGGATCGTAAGCGGGAATCGCCTGCCCCTTTACGGTCGGAACTCGTTTGACCCCGTAGACCCGGGCCACCGTTTCGGCACCCGAGGCGATCAACCGACCCACGGCGGATCCGCGAGCCACCTCGGCCAACAGGTCGAGTGCTCCGGCGGCGTCGCCGAACTCGAGCAGGCCTGCCTGCATGGCCACGCCGATGGCTACGCCGGTTTCGATCGTATCAAGTCCCAAGTCGTCGTCCATGCGATCCATTTGGGCAATCGCGTCCAGATCGTCGATGCCGCAGTTCGCTCCGTGCGCCCAGACCGTTTCGTATTCCGGCCCCTTCGTGACGTACTGGCCATCCGCGTCGAGGTAGACGCGTGAGCACTTGATCGTACAACCTCGGTGACAGGCGTGTGCAATGACACCATCGCGTTCCACAATAACATCGCGTTGGCGTTCGCCGCTGATCGATTCCGTACCCTCGAACTGACCCGTCTGGAAATTCCGAGTTGGATAAGCGCCCGCTTCGTTGATCACGTTGGCCAGAATATTGGTGCCGTATTCGGGCAAGGTCTCACCGGTCAACGGATGCCGTTCGAGTGCAGCGGCGAATTGCCGAACGGCACCGGTAAACGCTTCGCGATTCTTCGGTGGCACGCGTTGACCGTCGGTCGGATCAACCACAACGACCTTGATTCCCTTGGATCCCATTACCGCACCTAAGCCACCGCGTCCGCAATGCCGAGTCGGACGATGTTCTTTATCGGTGATCGCGATGCTGGCCGCGGCACATTGCATTTCTCCCGCCGGCCCAATACTGATACAGGCGATCCGGTCTCCGAATTCACTTACTTGTTTGCCAACCGTATCGTAGTTTCCCAGTCCGAGCAGGTCGTTCGCCGATTGGATTTCAACGCCGTCCCGGTTCACGATTAACCGGTAAACGGTGTCGGGTTTCGGCTGACCTTCGATGACCAGCGCCTGAATCCCCAACGCGGCGAGCGCCAGGGCGGCCATCCCGCCGGAATTTGCTTCCTTAATGGTGCCGGTCAACGGGCTCTTAGCACCTGCCGACAAACGGCCCGCACAAGGAGCCCCGGTGCCGGTCAGGAGTCCAGGGGCAAAGACCAACTTATTGTCACTTGACAATGGATGGCATCGCGGTGGCACCTCCGTGGCAATCAGTCGACTGGTCAGCCCACGGCCGCCCAGACGTGCCAGTTCGTCGCCCGGCTGCTCCGAGCGGACGGTCAAGTCCGACATATCGATTCGGTAGATCACCGCCATTTCGAGACTCCTTCGCAAAACGCCAGGGTCACGTCGAAGGCGGAACCGCGCGGAGTCCCGCTGCGACACGTCTGCCATGCCCGCCGGCGCGTGGTTCGCGCCACGGGTGTCTTGTTTGTCACGATGTCAGGTCTCGACAAACTCTCATTTAGCCGGTTTCCCGGTCAAACCGGGCGCCTCGACCACTTCACTCTCCATTCCCATTTTGGCCAATGCCGCATAAACCACGAAACCGACCACAAATGCGGCCAATGGCGGGATTGGGACATAGTCCTTCAAAACCGGGATGAAGCTTGCGGCCCCAACCACGAACCCGAGCGCCCACGAGATCCAGCCGGCCAGGTTGATGCCTGCCCGAGGGCCCGGCCACTTGCGACCCGATAGGAGGTAGTCCGCCGCCATTGCTCCACAGATGGGCCCGAACGAAGCTCCGATCACCACAAATACCGAGACGGCATCTCCGGCCAGACCGGTCACCGCCAACAGGATACTGACCAGCGTTCCGGCTCCCACCGTAATGAACGGGTTCACCTTAGGCAGGGTCGTCTTGAAGCTATTCGCCGCAATGAAGGATGAGAAACACGCCGGAGGAAACGCCGCGATGGCCAGCAGGTACATAAAGACCGCTGCCGTTTTGTCACCAACAATCGACTGCATGAGCCCGGGCGTTTGCACCATGCCGGTCTCCCCGTTCGCCGTGGCCCAGGTTTCAAATCCACTCCCGGCGGAACCTGCATAGATCAACAAGCTGAGGCCGCCGGCCAGAATCGTCGCTCCGGCGATTCCCACCAGGCCACCCAATTGCACGTCCTTCGCATCACGGTTGTTCATGCCAAAGTCGGCACCCGCGGCACCCGCCGTGGCGAAGAAACCAATGACCACAACCAGCAGCGTCGAGAAGACGCCCCAACTCGACAAGGCCACGCCCCCGACACCCGCAGCTGAAGCGTCGGCGGCCAACTGGGCGCCGTCATAGCTGCCGATTCCGCCGAGTGTTTTGGCGCAGAGCACGACCAGAATCACCAGGGGCAGAATGGGCAGAAAACTGGCGACGCTGGCGACGTATTTAATTCCCTTGAGCCCCACAAGAGCAGCAACAATGGCCCATATTACGGCGACCGCCTGATGTGGGAGCGTGAGCGTCGCCGCATTGACCGAATCGTAAAACGGCGCTACCAACAACAGGCTGGAGAAGAACGCGTTGACGCCCAACCAACCGAATTGCAAGACCCCCATCAGGAAGCCGGGCATCAGGAACCCGCCCTGCGCACCGTATGTCGACGTGCCCACGATATAGAGAGGCAGGCCCGTCTTCATCCCCAGCATGCCAGGAACGAGATAATAGAAAAAGTGGCACAAGAGAGCGGCCGCGATCAGGCCGAGAAGGGCGACGGCCAGCCCTTGCGACAACGTGCCGGCCGGTGAACCGTCTCCTTTCGGTACATCCTGCCAAAAGACGAACCACAACATGATTCCCGCGTAGGTTTGAGCGGTGCTCTTGTACCACGCTACACGAGTTGTCGACGGTACGGGCTGAGCTGAGGCCACGTAATCCGGAAGACTGGGAGCCATGAGCATCTCTCCTTACGCGGCACCAAGAGAGCCGCCAAAATGGAATGCGAATTACAAATATCGGCTGGAAATCGATGAACTCGAGGGTTTTCCGAGTATACCGGCTGATCGCACGCCGGAAAACAAGCTGCGAACAAGAAATTTTCCTTCCACCACCCGAAAGTCGCCGGAGAACGGGAATTCGGATGCGGGACCACCCGCAAGGTCCATGGGAGCGGTCGGCGAGTGAGAACCCGGCGCGAGGGTCGCTGCGAGCGTTCTCGATGGGCTAGAATACGAGCGCCCGCCTGTTTGCACTGGAACGAACGATTATTCCACCCAGATGGACTGACCACGGCCGATCGTGCCAGCAGATTCCTGCGCAGAGGCTTCGATGCACCTGAAAAAACGAGAGAGGGACTATGATGAGAATGACACGTCGGAAGATCACACGCCGCGCATTCATCGCGCAGTCGTCGCTTCTTGCCGCATCGGCGGCCGCACTGCCCAACGGGCAGGTACGCGCATCCAGTGTTCGGCCGGCCATGAAACTGGGCCTGGTCACCTACCTGTGGGGCCAGGACTGGGACCTGCCGACCTTAATCGACAGGTGTCAACGGACCGGAATCACTGGAGTGGAATTGCGAACCAGGCACCGACATGGTGTCGAACCGTCCCTCTCGGCCGAACAGCGGTTGAATGTTCGCCGGCAGTTTGAAAACAGCACAACTACGCTGGTGGGCTACGGCTCGAATGCTCAATTTCATGAGAATGACCCGGCAAAAGTGAGGGAAAATATTGAACTGACGAAATCCTACATCAAACTGATGCATGACTGCGGCGGCAGCGGTGTGAAAGTGAAGCCGAACGGACTGGTCAAGGGCGTGCCTCCAGAACAGACCATCGAACAGATCGGAAAGTCGCTCAACGAGATCGCGGCCTTCGGAGCCGAGTACGGTCAGAAGATACGCCTCGAGGTACATGGAAGAGAAACTCAGCGGCTACCCAATATTCGGGCGATCATGAATGTGGCGGATCATCCCAATGTCGGAGTCTGCTGGAATTGCAATGATCAAGATCTCGAGGGCGACGGTCTGGTCGCGAATTTCAACCTGGTCAAGAACCGGTTCGGAGATACGGTCCACGTTCGCGAACTCAACGTCGGCAACTATCCGTATGCCCAATTGATCAAGTTATTTGTCGAAATGCGCTACGATGGATGGATCCTTCTCGAGTGCCGCACGAAGCCAGTCGACCGCGTCGCGGCGCTCAAGAAGCAGCGGGCCGTGTTTCAAGAAATGGTCGCCGACGCGCAGACGCCATGACTCTGAAGCGTCGGACCGCGCAACAATCGCGGCACCAGGCAGGGGAAGGGCCCAGCCCGATTCCTTAAGCCGCAGGCGTTAGCGCTTCTTTTTGACGTCAGGGGCCGACTCGCGGAGTTTTGCTTCTAGACGCTCGATCTCGCGCGTCAATCGTTCGATTTGCTGTTGCATCCGTTTGACCTGCTCACGCAGATCCTCGTCAACCGGCGGTTTGGATGGCGGTGGCAATTCGACGACAGGTTCGGGCGCGGATGGCTCGGTTTTCACATCCGCCGACGGCGCGGTGATCGTGGGCACCGGCGGACCCAGAGCCGGGGCCACCCGTCTCTCAAGTGCTTGTTCTAACCGATCCAAAAGGGGTCGGTCCGGGCGAACACGGCGCGCCGACGGAGCCGGCGAACGAATGGGCGCGGGCAACGGATCCACTCGATGACCGTCCGGTTCATCATCAAGGGGCGCCGGCAGCACGCCGGCCGACGTCGAACGCGGCATTCGTGGCGTTTCAACGGCTCCGGCGATGGGCGGGGCCAGCGGCAGCGCCGGCGCCGAAGGGACGGGTGTCTTCGTGGGAGTGATGCCGCCGAGTGTCACCTTCTTGCGACCCATTCGGTCGCCTTCAAAATAGGTCAATTCGATGTCATCGCCTGCCTTGCGGGCGGCGATCTGCTTGACCAGGTCGCTGGCCGAGCCGACGCGTTGTCCGTCAATGGCCACGACCACTGCACCCAATGGCAGGCCGGCACGAGCCGCGGCGCCATCACGAAGCACCTGGCTGATCACCGCGCCGCTCTGCACGATAATGCCGAATCGGCGCTGCGTCCGTTCGGTAATGTCGACCACCGATACCCCCAAAACGGCGCGATTTTCGCGGGGAGTCGCTCCCGACGGGATTCGGCCCTCATCGGGTGCCGTGCGTGCTGGAGCTCGAGCACCCGAGACTCGGCTTTCAAGCCGGTCCAGGGCTTCCTGCCCAAAGAGACTACCTGCCAAAACGAAACCAGCGATCAACGGCGCGCACGCCCACTTGAGAGCCAACATCACTCACCTCCATTTTCGGGTCCATGACGATAGAACCATTGTTCGCGATTGTAAGCTGCGAGGCAATGCAGGAATCGCATCCAGTTTCTTGGTTCGAAGAAATTCGGCTGAAACGCAGCGATACGGCAGATCATTACGCGTACCGGTGCACCGGTGGCCAGGTCGTGCGAGCCCGTTCCTGCACCCGCAGCGTCGGGGTGCAGGAACGGACTTTTTTTAGGTGGACGTATTCAGCGCGATCTTGACGTT
>CAYNDU010000197.1:0-9501 GCA_964395615.1 uncultured Pirellulaceae bacterium
GCCCGACCGGGATGGAGATGCCGATCGACCCAGTTTTGAAGGTGTTCATACAGATAGCGGCCGACCGACTGATGTGCATGCAAGGCGACCAGCCCCCGGCGACCGGACAAGATTCTCAGACTGTCTTGAGCGGGCAGGGCCACGACTCCAACAAAATGCGGCGACAGGAACTCGTAGGGCGCCGACTCGGACTCTTCGCGTGCATTGGGCACCCTTCGGACAGTCAACGGTCCGCCATAGGGGGCGCAAAGACTGTCGTCGAAGGGGACCGTTCTCGCTTGTGGCTCGATTCGTTGCAACACAGACTGAACAGGAGTGCCATCGGAGAGGATTGCCGTCACCGACCTTCCGACGTGGGCGCGAAACGGGTGGATATCGTTCTGGGCGATCGCCAGCCGAAGTTCCTTTGATGATTCGTTACCGATCGTCATGAGTCGGCTTCCTTCGACGAAGTAGGTTCCCGTCAAGTTGCTCAGCTGACGGCCGATCACCTTGCCTTTGACCGGTGCGCGCATCGTCAGTTTGTCCATTTGTCGTTGTTTGTCGGCGAGTTTTCTGCTGATCGACTCCAGTGTCTTGGCTTCCGCCTGGGCGGAGCCGTTTTCACGCTGGCGCAGGTAAACTCGGCGTTGCAGTCTTGACTGCCGCATCGCCAGTTGGAGTTCGCCGACTTCCTGAACAAGTTGTTCGTTAACGAGCGTTGCCAAGACCTGGCCGACCTGGACCGTCTGTCCGTCCCGTACGAACACATGCTGAACAAATCCGTCACAGGGCGTTCGCACCGTGACCTGAGGTGCGTACAAGACGACGGCCGGCGCTCGAATCGCACCCGGCCAGGGGGCGAGAAATAAAGCCGATGCCACGGCCGCCGATCCCCCGCCGGCGACAATCGACGCGCGGAACCAATTCGGTTGGCGGTCCGTGCCTTGCGTCTTCGCAAGCGCGACGCCACGTCGAATCCAGGCGCTAATCCAAAACATCAGTGCGAGGCAAGAGAGTACGATTCCCGCACCTTCGAGAATCGCAGCCGCCGACAGAACAAGGCCCCAAAAGACCAGGTTCCTCCAGATCAGCGAGGCGAATCCGTAGACACGTACGAACCAGAGGCGGTGCCCCGCCTCCGCGGACTGAGTACAGGAATTGCCGAAGACCAATCGTCGCGTAAGATGTTGCACCTGGATCTGACCGGAAGCGTAGAGGTTGGGCATTTCCAGCAGGTCGGACAGAATGTAGTATCCGTCAAATCGCATGAGCGGATTTGCATTGAAGAGTAGCGTCATCACACTGGCCGTCAGGAACACATTCAGGCAAACGCTGTTGAGTAGTCCGGGATCCGTGTGACTCCAGATAAGTCCAGCCACGGCAGCGAGAAATAGTTCGACGTACATGCCGGCGGCTGACACTCCGATACGTGCCCATTTGGATCGCAACCGCCAACAAGACGAAACATCGACATAGGCCAACGGAGCCAGCAGGATCATCACGATCCCAGCCTCACGTACTTCACCCCCGAGACGTTTGCAGGCGAGCGCGTGTCCACATTCATGAATCACTTTGAGCACGATCCACGCCGAAAGCAGCCAAAACCAGTTCCCTGGCGCTACGATCTCACGAGACGCCGCGCCAAGGCGATCGCTATTTGAAAAAACGACCACCAGCGCCCAGATGCAGACGACCAGCCAGACAAGCACGGATGGAGGTGAAAACAACCAACTCAGCCACGGTTGGCACCGAGCCACGAACCGGTCCGGATGGAACAAGGGAACCTGGACGGACAGGGGGCTCAGTCTTCCTCGTCGAGACGAAGGAGGTTGTCTCTGGCCGGCCGACGAATGGGCCGAGCGCCCGTCGTGGGACACTTTGTGGCCTAACCCGGTATACTCAACCCACTGGCAGATTCCGAGTGCATCGGCCGGTGTAAACGTACAGCGAGGGCAAGCTTTCGTGGTTCGGTCCAAAACCTCTTGAATGGACCGCCGGCCGTCGAGCAGCGAAATGAACGTGTACTCGTCCATTCCGATTCGAAAGAACCGACTTCCGACCGGATCCTCAATCACAAAACAGTCTTTGTTCCCGAACCGTTGGGGTCGAAAGACAAGCTCGGTGCGCAGAACGGGTACGGCCTGATCAAGTGCCTGTACGAGCGAGTTTTCGTCCGGCGACTGAAGCATGGGGTTCTGTCTCTGTAATGTCCTTTTTGGGCACGGCAATCTGTTCGGCCTGCGGTTCGTCTACCAGGCCAGCATTTGGCGAAGGCGGGCCCACGGTTTATGGAACGTGATCCAGGCGAGCGAGCGGCTGCCGCATCCGACTCGGGCGTATCCACTCATACCGGGCCGGAGCCGGCCGAGATCATTGTCGATCTCCATCTCGCCCACAAACACACTCTCCTCATCACGCAACTCTGCCTGCGGATGCACTCGGCACAAGCGACCGGTAAGGGTCGCGTTTTCCCCAGCGTTCAGAACGACCCTCACCGCGGCCTGATCGTCAACGTAGCCAACATCACCCTCGGCGATATCGACTTCGACCAGCATCTTCTTGAGTGGGGCGATTTCGAACATCGTCTGGCCTACGGTCAATGGCGCACCTTCTGCTTTCTCAAGATCACCGGCCACGACCATACCATCGATCGGACTGCGGATCTCCAGATTGGCCTGCCGGTGCTCGAGCAGCTGAACCTGAAGCTCCAAACGCTCGATTTTCAGGGCGGCCAATTGAGCGGCACTCGTCTGATGAAGGGCCATCGCGGCGTCTCTTTCTTTTTCCGCGTGCGCTCGATCGGTTTCCAGCGAAGCCAGCTCCCACGCGATCTCGCGTTGGTCGAGACGGGCCAACAGTTCATCTTTCCTGACGACGTCACCGGGCGCTCTCAGGGCCTTCTGCAACGTACCATCGTGGGGCGCCGCAACATATCTTCTTGTAAGCGGCTGCACTCGGCACTTGCACCGAACTCGGTACGGAATCGGCACAACGAATAACAAGACGGCTGCAACCGCAGCAACCCCGATTGCCCGACGTCGACCGCCCCACTTCGCCGAATTTCTCCCTTTCGTCCTCAATAAGCGCCCGAATATGCCGGATTCATGTTGTCGCACGACATTCAGGCAACTCGCGAGAGCCGAACGGTACCTGGCAACGAACGGCACAACGTGAACGGGTTCTTCGTCTACAAAGACACAGACACCTACCAGCAACCCGTCGCTATCGCGAAGTTGGACGCTGACCACTGAATCGGCGCCCAAAAGGGCCGTTAGTTGTTCGTGGGCCTTGGAAGGGTTGTTCTGCGATTCGTCGTCTGGCCAGGCGACAGGTCCTTCGCTTCGCCTCGTCTCTTCCATGGCGTCAAGCAGGGCATTTACATAACTCGAGTGAGAATCGTGTCGAACGACTCCGGACATTCCCGCCACGTGGATTTTTCCGGTGCGCGACCCGCTGAGTCCGACGGCAACCTGGCGGCAGCCGAGAAACTGTTGAAGGCGATTCGCCAGGACGCGGGCGGCTTCTCGGCTATCGCGACAGACCTGCATTTGTTCGATCGTCTTGATCGCAAACGTCGCTTCGAGCGCACGGCGATGCAAGTCGTCTTCGGCCGGGCCATTTGCCTGATCGGCCGTTACTGTTTGCGCACCATTCCATGCCTGTACTACCCAGCTCTCCGAACCCGGCTCCTTCGCATCGTTCATTCCCACATCCGTCGATCGGTCGACCTTTCGGGTCCTTGGTTCATGGTCTGCTTGAGCGATTCTTGGGTCGGCGTCCCTTTGAGTCCCATTGCAAGGTGCACCGCTCACCACTTCGAAACGCCTGTTTTGGATTCGCGATCTCGATCTTCACGCGGACCGTACCGCTCTCGGCTTCGGTCACCGGGGCGACGAACAGAACACTCCCCTGGACAAATTTCTGAACATCCTCGAGGAAGACGGGTACCGTCTGGCCCGTCCGCAATTTAACTGCCTGAAAACTGGGCACTGAAAACGTTGCCACGAGAGGATCGAGCTGCACGAGCTCGACAACAAATGGATCGTTGGGCGCGACGAATTCACCTGGGTCCTTGTGGACAACGTTGACGACGCCGGCCACCGGGGCTCGAATCGTCCGGCGTCCTAACTGCACCTTGATCTTCTCATGCTCGAGCTTCTTGATCCTGAGCGCTTCTTCCGCCGTGCGAACTCGGCCGGCAGCGATTTCAACATCCGCAAGTGCCCGGTCAAGCTCGTCCTGGCGAGCATGGCCTTCCGAGCGAAGCGTTGTCAGTTTGGCTGCTCGGCGTTCATACAATTTGAGTTCAGCTCGTGCCGCCTGCAGGGAACCCTGGGCCCGCATCGCCTCGCCGGCGATGGCCAGCAGCGCCTGGTAGACGGCATCATCGAGTCGGGCCAGAACCTGTCCTTTCTCGACGGAATCACCTTCGACGACGTCGAGTGTTTTGATCGTACCTGTCTCGACAGCCGCAACATTGATGGTACGAAATGGTTCCGTAAAACCGTCCACTTCCGCAGCGCGGGCCAAGCCGTCCGGCGCCAGGCCGGCAGTGACAAGGAGGAGCTCAACGAAAGTCGCCCGTCCACTCGACTCTCGCATTTTTTCCAGCACTTGCGATCCGCGGTTAGAAGACATTTTTGGCGTCACTTTCATTACGACTGTTCGAATTGATTCTCTCGCGCGTCACATTCCGCACCACCGTAACCGTCCGGCCCTGAGCGTCAGGTGCGCACACCGACACGTCGGCGCAGAGATCCCCTTAACCGTAGCTCACATCGGACGGATTCGAGCCATTTCCTCTAATCGCGACGCGAGAGGCGCCATGGCAGGGAAAGGCCGTGACCGAAAGAGAGGAGGCTTAAGATCGGGAGCTTGATCACCGTATCATCGCAGTACGGCGCCGGGAGTCGGGGCGCCGGCCCTTTTTTCGTACTGCAGCGCGGGCAGACCTTCCTGACAGTAGCGAATCGAATCAACTTGTTCGGTTTCAAGCAGTGTGCCGGTGGCCTGCTTCAAATGAGTCAAGCTGAGCGTATAGTCGTGCTGGGCCTGGGCATAGCCGAGCTCCTCCGTTGCGAGTCGGTCTTGGGCATCGAGAAGATCATCGATCATCATACTTCCGGCTCGATCGTCACCGGCCAGTAGTTGCCAACGCCGCGTCGAATACGCAACCTCGGCTTCCGCTGCAAGCAGTGATCCGTGTTTTCCGATCATGCTGCTGTAGTTGGCGCCGACTTCGCGAACTGCGACTTCAACTTCCGACATCAGAGTCTGTACCGTTTCATCGAATCGGGCCGCCAATTGCCGCAACTGTAACCGACGACGCGTGTATTTTGCCCGGGCTGCTCTTCGGCCGAAGGGGACTTCGAAGACCAGGCCGGCCGAGTAACCGGGTTCGCCGACGGAGAATTGTTCGACAAACGACTGGCCAATGTCATAATCAGCGTCCAAACCCTGAACATAGGTCTCCAGAACCAGATCGAGTGCCGGCAGAAGTTCATTTCGGGACATGTTCAGTCGCACACTTGCCGCACGAATCTCCTTCACCGCCGCATCCACTTCTTGTCGATGCTCCAGTGCAGTCACGAGGGCCTGGCGTAGACTAAGCTCGACCGGCAGGGCAAATGGAATATCGAGCGGCACCAGTTCCTGGTAGGGATTCTCTCGCAAGGCCGGTGAATTGGTCAGTGCTCGAAGGGCCGCCTCTCGCTCACGCACCCGCGCAGCAGCCTTGACCAGGTCTGAGTTTCGAGCCGCCACGGCGGCCCGCGCTCGCAGGATCTGACTCTCGACCGCATCAACATCGCGCCGCGAATCGAGTTCGTCAAGCAGGCGTCGGGCTCTCTGCAGATGCCGTTTCTGTTGCAGCAAGACGGCCCGCTGCAAATAGAGACCCCAATACGTTTCAGTGATTCGGACAAGATGATCCTGAATGGCCTTCGCAGTCCGATCTCTCGCCACACGCGTCTCGATGTCGGCGAGCAGAACATACGCTCGGTTGTACGCTCGACCAGCTCCGTTGAGCAGCGGTTGGCTGAAGCTGAGTGCCAGACGGGCATTGCCCTGCTGCTTCGGCAAAAAGAATCGTGAATTACTATCACGCATTCCGATCTGCTGGGAAATATCCCACGAACCTCCCAATGGCGTCCGCTTTCGAAACCCGGCCGAGAATCGCCAGTCGAGTTGTCTCAGCCTCGGCGGACCACCGGCACCTGTATCCAACACACTGCCAATCGGATCGCTGTCGCGATCGAACTTCGACTCCACATAATTATGAAGGTCAAAGGCGGCCTCGGCTTCCAGCACGTTGGTCTCGTGAATCAGTACGTCATCACTGATGGCTCTTACAAATGACGAATATGCCAGAGCGCTGACAACTAATGCATCCAGGTTCACCGGATACACGGCGCCGGCCTGTCGCTGTTGTTGCGTGACGCCTGTTCTCCACCAGGGGGCAAAACCGTCCGGAAGCCCCGCGTTCGACGCGAACGCCACACCCGCTCGATCATCATCCAAATACTGTGGATAGGGAAATGAGCCCTCATCGGCCGGCGGTAAGAGACGCATGTTCAATGGGTCTCGCACGGTCGTTCGAACCGGCGTCGACGGTGTGCTCTGCCGAGCGAGCCGGTTGTCACGCTCGAAAATACGCGAGTCAATGACACTCGAGGGTCCCAACGATCGATCGGTTTCGCTCCTTTGCTGGCCGATCGCACTCGACACCAGACCCAGGCCGAAAACCAGCGTACAGCAGACTCCTGCCACGTGCCCAAACCTCAGACGGTGCCTCCCGCGAGGATGCGGGCGTCGATCGACAGGATCCGTGACATGACAGTCGTCTTCCAGGCGGCGGACGCCCCTCTCCGAATGGACTGTCCCCTCACCGGACGGCGGCGAATAACTCGCCGGCAGCCGATGCTTGCCGACATTTTGACCGCTGCACACTCGCATACAACGCTCGATCAATTGACCGCTCCAAACCGTTCGATCCATTCTACGTACATAGTTGTTTCGTTCGTCATAATTCCACTTCCGCCACTAGTCGAGGAAGAACACATTCTCCAGATCGTTCGTTGGATATCCCAACCACGCCATACAATCCGTAAAACTCGCCAATCAACAATTCCCGGAGTGTTCACAAAGGCAAACTGTAGCGAATGTGTCAGTTCTTCCGGTGACCGGCGGGATCTGCACGCTCATTGCATTGACCGATCGCCAGGAAATCAGATCGCCGGGCTCTGTCGAGCCCTACCGGACGGGGCAAACGGACATCAAGTCATTGGGATCGAGCGGTGCCACATCAACTTGACGTATTCTTACAGTGCAGGGGTCTGCATTGAACGCCACGGCAATGAAGGCGCCCGGTCAAATTCGCTCGGACCGGTGTGCCCTGCCCCCTGGCATCACTTCATGATTCCCATTCGCCCCGTCCGCTCGGGACAGATACCGCTCGGAACAGATACCAGGTCGCTGTTTGTTACAAGGCCCGATGATGACATTGCACGACGTTTTTCGACGCACTCGGACCGCATTCAAGGAACTGTGGCGAGGAGCACAACAGAACTCCGCGTTAGAACAAAGTAGTCCACTCGAGCTCGTCGAGCTGGAAGACCGGATCCTAATGAGTGCCACGCCTCTTGCGCCCGACCTGTTGCCCGACTCGCACTCCGGCTCGACCGACTCTCTGAACGACCTCCATCACGACCTGTCTCACATGCCCCTGTTGGCCGATACGGGTGATTCCGGCGCACCGAGCGCATTGCATCCCGACATTGTCAATTCTCCTGTCCTCGATCCCGAAGCGAACTCCCAGCCGGCAGACCGGCATGAACTGGTCATTGTCGACCCGTCTGTCCAAGACTACCAACAGCTACTGATTGACCTCGAACATTCCACTCCCGATGCCGCGCAATTCGATGTACTGATGCTTAGCGGCGACTCTGACGGCATCGATCAAATCAGCGAGGCGTTGCAAGGGTCCAGTCAACTGGATGCCATTCACATTCTTTCACATGGCAACGACGCGGCTGTCAAGCTCGGAAACGTCTGGCTGCAGTCCGGCGATCTGGCCGGACATGCCGGTGAGGTTGCGCAATGGGGTGACGCTCTCAAGTCGGACGGTGACATCTTGATCTACGGCTGCGATCTGGCCGCCAGCCAGGATGGCCGCACGCTGGTCAGCGGGATCGGCGCGCTTACGGGCGCCGATGTTGCGGCCAGCACGGATTTGACCGGTCACGCAATACTCGGAGGCGATTGGGACCTCGAATATCACTTTGGTCAGATCGAGACACTCCAACCGTTTTCCAAAACTGTGCAAGAAAACTGGCATCACGTCTTTGCTCAGCAATCCATACTCGATCAGTTCAATTCGCAGTCTTTTTCCGGGAGCGACGGTACCGACACGTGGGCGTCTGACTGGCAGGAGCTCGGAGAATCCGATGGCGCCCTCGCGGGTTCCGTTCACGTGAACGCTCCCGCTCCCTCATCAACCAACTCGAACAGCCTGCATATTGACGCGGTCGACGGCAGCGGCGCCTACCGAGAAGTGGACCTAAGCGGCGCCGCGAGTACCACCCTAAATTACACCTGGCAACGCGACATGACGAACGGTTTTCTGGGTGCCACCCTTGATATTTCCGTCTCTGATGACGGAGGTGGCACCTGGCATCCAGTGGAAACGATCACCGCCGGATTGGATGCAACTCCCACGACAACATCCGTTGACGTATCGGCGTATCAAAGCGTTAACACTCAAGTACGTTTTCTCACGTCGGGCACCGGGTCCGGTGAAGTGCTGATCGACAATGTTCACTTCGACTATACACCGAATGTCGTCCCTCCAGCGAACTCAGCACCCGTACTTGATAACAGCGGCCAGATGACGTTCTCGGCGATCGATGAGGACGATGTCGCCAACAACGGGAATACGGTCGCAGAGCTGATCTTGAGCGCCGGCGGAGACCGGATAACGGACGCGGACGTTGGCGCTGTTGAGGGCATCGCCGTCACACAGATCGACAACTCGCACGGGACCTGGCAATACGACGCAGATGCCGTCGGATCCTGGCAAGACTTCTCTGCGCCGCAAGATACATCCGCCGTTCTGCTTTCCGACTCTTCACGCATCCGGTTCGTTCCGAATCAAGATTATTATGGGATAGGCAGCAGTATCCAATTCCGAGCATGGGACCAAACATCCGGGTCTGTTGGCGACAACGGAGCAGACGCGTCACAACATGGCACAACGACTGCCTTCAGCGATGCCATCGAACAAGCAACGGTTTCTGTCTCAGCCGTTAACGATGCGCCCCAACTCACGCTCCCGGCCGACCAGACGGTCGACGAAGATGTGTCACTGGCCATCGCCGGACTCGCGGTCAGCGATGTGGACGATTTGGGCGCCGACCTGGAAGTCTCGCTGTCCGTTCAGAACGGAGCCCTGTCGCTCGGCCAGACCACCGGCCTGGCCTTTTCGGCCGGGGATGGTACGGCCGATGCCACGCTCACCTTTAC
>CAYNDU010000198.1:0-9458 GCA_964395615.1 uncultured Pirellulaceae bacterium
ATGAACTGCTCCCCCTAGCGACGGGGGGTTGGCAAATCGATATGCGCATAGGACGCGATCATGGTATACTGGCAGGTATCTCTCTGCACCCGCTCTCGCTACCGATGCCGCTTGGTGACTCGCTCCAGTGCGAGCCTCGCAGTACATTTTTTCGACGGGAGGATCTCATCATGGCAGACCCACGGCAAGCATCGCGACCACGGTCAATCCCAGCGGTGGATCGACGCGGGTTCATGGCAAGCTGCTCGGCAGTCGGCGTCACGGCCCTGTCGGTCCCGGATTGGCTGATGGCTCAGGAAAGCAGCGGGCCGATTGATTGCGGCCCGCCTCCGAAAGCCAAGAAGCAGAATCGCACGGGCGGCGAGTCTTTTGCGCCGTTGCCGTTGCCGGTAACGCCCCTGCGGCGCACGGAGAAGAAGCGGCCTCCTGCCCCACCGGCTCTGGTGGGAAAGATGGCCATCGGCGAGACTCGTTTTGTGACGCGCGAGGGAAAACGGGTCAAGTATCGCGACTGGATGACCGACCCGGCCGACATGAAGAGTCTGCTGGAGTGGACCAACAACAAGTTGGGGATTCAATATCGGTCCGTCGAAGCGGATTGGTCGCATTTCAGCTTCGATCCGCGTGAAATGCCGGCGCTGCTCTTCTCTGGCCACAATCACTTCTCGCTCACCGATGAGGTACGTGCCCAGTTGGCCCGGTACGTCCTGGACGGAGGCATGGTGATCGGCGATGCCTGCTGCGGCTGGAAGGACTTTGACGAGTCGTTTCGCCAGGAAATGGAGGCCATCTTTCCACAACGCCCGATGCACCGCCTGCTACCCGACGAGCCGATTTTCTCGACCTACTATAAGTTGGGCGATTTTCAATACCAGAAAGCGGATGGCTCGAAGTATGCGGATAAGCCTTGCCTGGAAGGCCTCTCGATCGGCTGTCGCCTGGGCGTCGTTTATTCACCCGTCGACTTGACGTGCGGATGGGACGGTCATGATCACCCGCGTGGACTGAGACTGGAAGTCAACCAGGCGAGGCAGGTTGGCGCCAATTACATCACCTATTTGCTCGGCAACTACCAGCTCGGTCGTTTCCTGAGTTCGACAAAAGTCTACCACGAGGCCGCCGCACCTTCACGTGACGATTTCGTGATGGCTCAGCTGATCCATGAAGGTGACTGGGACCCGGACCCGTCGGCCATTCACAACTTGCTGCGTCACACGCGCGACCACTCGACGATGGAAGTCAAATTCAAACGGGTCAACGTGCGTCCGAGCGATCCCCGCATTGCGGAATATCCGTTACTTTACATGACCGGCCATGACGAGTTTGTCTGGAGCGACGAAGAGATTGTCAAGATCCGCAATTACTTGAAGGCGGGAGGCATGCTGGTGGCGGACGCCTGTTGCGGCCGGGTATCATTTGACAAGTCGTTTCGGCAGGCGATGGCAAAGGTGTTTCCCAGCTCAACCGTGGATCAACTACCGGCGGATCATCCGCTGTACGATTTGCATTATCCGATACGAGAGGTCTCATATACCGACCGAACCTACGAGGACTTTGGCAAGATGTCGGCCCCGGCCCTGGAGGGGATTTCTCTGGACGGACGCCTGGCCGTGGTCTATAGCCGTTTTGATCTGGGCAACGGATGGGAGCAATTTCCTCACCCCTACAGTTATGGTTATTTGAGTGATGACGCCATGAAGATAGGGACGAATCTCCTGGTTTATGCCGTGACTCACTAGTGTCCACGCGTTGGCCGATGATCCGATCATCGAACGATCCGGTCGTTCTTCACGGAAGATCATGCTGAACAGGTAACTACCGATGCCGCCAGCCGCCCAAGTCACGTTGGATCGCCTGAACGAAATCCGCCAGCGATGGTGGATCACGAGTCTCTTTTCGAGAATCGTATTGACACTCACCATCTCGCTCGGCGTCTTGATTGGGTGCATCGCGGCCGACGTCCTGGTCCGTCTTGGAAGGGCCGGCCTCTTGCTGTTGACGGGCGTCTGGTGCCTGACCACGATCGCTCTCGCAGCCCGCATGTTGTTGCGCAGTTTGCGCCAACAGCGCACGCTCACCGCCGCCGCTCGCCGAGTCGAGCAGGCATTCCCTGAGCTGCAGAGTCATCTGATCAACCTCGTGCAGCTGGCCGAATCTGCGCCGGGTATCGATCAGCGATTTCGGCAGGCGGCATTATCCGACGCGGCGGACCACGTAACGAAAGTACGGATCGGTGATGCGCCACGACGGCACTCACGTCTGCAACGCTGGCAATTGGGGCTGCAAACAACTCGTGACCTTTGCGAGGTGATTCTGTTGCTGGCCGCCACCGTGACCCTTGCATTGGCCCTGAACAGTATCTTTCCGACGTGGTCATCCTCCATCCAGAGGCTGATGACTCCTTGGCGGTACGTCCCGCAAACGGGCCTGGTCACGATTCTGCAGGTTACGCCCGGCAATGCTTCCGTACTGGAAGGATCCCGGTTGGAAATCGTGGCGAAAGTCTCCGGCCCGATGTCCGCCCGGCGGACGGGAGAACTGGAGACCTGGCAGCCCGGACGGCAACAGGTGGTCCGACGGTCCTTGGTTTCCGACCCTCGAACGAGTCGTTTTCGAGCCACGATCCCCGCCGTAATGGGCCCCTTTCGGTATCGCGTTCGAATCGGCGATTCTGAAAGCGAAGTCTATCAAGTCACGCTCGATCAAATTCCGTCAGTCGTCGAGGTGGCGATCGACTATCGGTATCCCGAGTATCTTCGGACTCCGCCAAAGCGAGTGACTCAGAAACATGGCGATCTGGACGCTCCCCAATTCACCACGGCCGAATTACGTATTCGAAGTTCGACGGCCCTTTCGGAAGGTTACCTGCGATTCGAAGGAACAACGGTGCGCGGCGAAGTCAGCGAGCAAGGAAAGACACTCGCCGCGACGGTCCGAATGCTCCACGACGCGACGTATTCTATTCATCTCGTCAATCGCAACGGCCATTTGGACGAGCATCCCCGGATGAACCAGATTCGAGTCAAGGAGGACCAGCCGCCCACCGTCCGTCTTTCCAAACCTCGGCGTGATGTCGCGGTCTCTCCGGAAGGATCTGTCGAGATATTGATACAGGCTTCCGATGACTATGGACTGACGGAGGTTGGCTTGGAATGGAAGTCGGCTGACGAACCGGATGCGGCGATTCAATCGGCGGGACGATGGCCGCAATCGAACGTGGCGACGGCCGTCGCCGTCCCGTTTTCGCTGGATGAACCATTTCACGACGCTGAGACTGGAACGGCCATCCTTGTCCGTGCGGTTGCCCTGGATGGCCGCTCGGTCCCGTTGCCGGAACAGGCGCTCGAGCCGCAGGCGGCGGCCAGTGTCTGGCGCAGGATCGAGATCGTCGACCGGGAAGCGGCGCTGAGTGACCAGCTCGAACGCCTCGATTCCTGGCAAACGGAACTCTGGGCCGTGTTGAAACTGCAGCTGCACGCTCGCCTTCGAAGCACTCAATTGCTGAAATCCACCGACCGCGAATCGGCACGTCAGTCGCTGCTGCAGATTCACTCGGATCAACTGCAGATCCAAAAGCGGTCTTCCTCCCTGGCCGATGTGCTGGAAAACCACTCTCAAGCCGCCGGCGGAGAAGATGTCGCTAATGATCTGCGAAGAGCGCTTCTAAATGTGGCGCACGGGGACATGCAGAAGGCGGTCGTGCAAGCCGATCGAGCCTCTCGTTTGTCGACGCTTGAACGGCTCGACACGCCGCTCGCCGAGCTCACGCAAACGCAGGACCTGATCATCGCTACCTTGCGCCGATTGCTTGAGTTCACGCGAAAGGCCACTTCCAAAGCGCTGGCCGAAATGACGAAGCGGCCCGGCGGCGACCTGCCGCCCGACGTCCAGAATAAGTTGAGAGAGCTGCGCGACAAACTTGAAGAATTCACCAAGCAGCAGAAACGAGTGATTGAAGCAACCAAGAGCCTGGCCAAGAAACCAGTCGAAGATTTTTCAGAAGAAGACGAGGAATTGCTCAAACAGCTGGCGGCGACCGAGGATGACTGGTCGCGGTTCCTGGAAGAAATGCACAGCGACTTCAGCAAATTGCCCGAACAGGACTTTGCGAACGCCAGCATGCTCGAAGAACTCGTCGAGATCCAGACCGAGATTAAGATGGCCGAAGGAGCGCTTACCAAGAAAACCGCGGATATCGCCGTGCCGCTTGAACAACTGGGCGCCGAAATGGCCGAAGAAATGACGACCAACCTCGAGAAATGGCTCCCCGATACTCCCGATCGGGAACGTTGGAGCCAGGAGGAATCGCTGACTGACGCGGACAAGGAAGCCCCAATGGCCGAACTCCCGGGCGAACTCGAGGACCTCGTGGGAGAATTGATGGAAGAAGAAGAGGACGTAATGGACGAAATGGAGGACGTCTCCAGCAGCGCGGCCGACTCGCTCGACAAGGGCGCAGGTTGGGATGCCGCCGATGGCCCCATCTCGAATATGAGCGCACGCGGCGTGACCGGTAATCGTCTGCCGAATACAAGCGAGATCGGGGGACGCAGCGGCGAGGGAAGGCAGGGGAAGGCCAGTGGTGAATTTGTCGGCGACACGGCGGTCGGCAAAGGTGGTCGCAAAACGCCGAGCCGCCTGGCGCCCGACCCATTCGTAAAAGGAGAGGTCAAGGATGTCAGCAAGGACCCCGTCGGTGGTGCGACGGGCGGTGGCAAGGAGAGCGGCTCCGGGGCCGAAGGACTGGAAGGTCCCTTGAGACAAAAACTTGAACGTGACATGCAACGACTGGCCAAGAAACAGGCCGATCTGAGAAATCGGGCCGAGGCGGTCGATGTTAAGTTCAAAGTTCTGAATTACCATCACGAAGACCTGCAGAAGATGATCGAGCTGATGCGGTCGGTCGAACGGGATCTGCAAAGTGGTCGCTACCGCAGCGCGTTACGCCGACGACAGGTGCTGCTCGAAGGTCTCGGACATGTCAAGTCGTACGTCGACGGTGAGTTCGCCGTGCGGAAGGACCGGTCATCCAACCTGCCGGCGGACATCCAGAAGGAAGTCTTGTCGAGCATGCAAGAGGCTTCTCCTGACGGCTGGGAGGAACTGAACCGCAAGTATTTCGAACGGCTGGCCACCGAGAAAACCCGCGCGACGCCGGCGGCTGACGGAAAACCCGATCCGTCGGCCGAATCACCGAACAGGGAGCAGAAGAATTGACCAAGTCACTGCGGCGGCGCCTGACCGTGACATTCCGGCTCACCCTATTCACGCTTCTCCTCTTCAGTGGCCGGACCGTTCCGTCGTTCGGTGCCCCTCCCTCCGGCGCCGATCAACCACTCGTCGTGATCCCGTTTGACTTCGAATCGAAGTTCGATTCGGGCCGATACGGGCGCATGGTCGGCGATATGATCTGGCAGAAGCTCAACCGCCGTGGCGTCTTCGTTATCCCCGAGACGATGCTCGATGTCCGTGACTGGTCAACCGCACACCGAACGACGCTTGGCCCGGACACACCGCTCGCGAAGATCCGAGAGATCATTCGAGAAGATTTTGGGGCCGACGTCGCGATATGGGGTAAAGTGGAACGGTTGCCGAACGTAGATTGGGATGAGTACGACCTGTGGATCAACGTCGTCAACTTTTCCGGTCAGTCCCCACGCGAAATCGCGCGTATCAAGGCTCGAACAAAGACGGTCAGCGAAATACCTCACGTCTACGTCAAGCAAGCGCTCGACAAACTCTACGGCGTCGATGGGTCAGGGGCCACGAATTCAACGTCCGCCGCAGCAGAAGAACTTTGGAAATCAGGCCCTAACCTTGTTCAGGGCGATTTCGAGACGGGCCAAGGGTGGGACCCCCTGAACCAATACGTTACACGCGTTTCCGAGCGGGACTCGTCGCATTCGTCCAACCACGTCCTTCGATTCACGATCCCAAAAAGTGTCGCCGCGACAACCGGGGTGCTCTACTACAGCGACTACTTTCCCGTGACCGAAGGCGCCCGGTATCGTTTTCAGTGCCGCTGGCGATCGACCGGCTCGGCCGTAAAGGTATTCATCAAGTGTTACGATGAACTTCCAACGCGATTCGAAAGGCGAGGCGAAAATGTCGTGCGAGCGATGGAAAAACGCGAAGTCTATCGTAGCCAGCAGAATCTCAAAGGCCCGTCCAACACTTGGAATGTGCAAACAGAGGATTTTACGCCCAAGCATACGCAATACGTCCCACGCTGGGGTCGAGTCATGCTTTACGGGTACTGGCCGGAAGGAACAGTGGAGTGGGATCGCGTCGTCGTGAAAAAAATCGTAGCCGCCCCACTTAGCAGCCCGAAGACGCTCCGGCACTCGTTAGAAACCAAATCACGGATTGAAACGCCCGGCCAGAGGAAAAGCCAGAATGACGGATCCTGAGAGAATAGACGACGAGTCCTTCGATGAACCGGCCGGGCACAGCCAGCCGTTGAATGCGCCGAGCGGTCCGCTCGAGGTTCGACCGCAGTGCTGGATGGTGGGCCATCGAAACCCGACATCTCTGCTGCAATGCAATTCGTATGTAAGAACTTTTGAACGCGGAAACTCGCCGGTCCACGTTTGCATCGATCCAGGTCCGCAATTCGACTATCCGGTGATCGAGGCAAATATCGGCCAACTCTTGGGCGATATCGGTGAACTCCATTCGTTTTCCCTGAATCATCAGGATCCCGATGTCATCGGTAATGCGCAGTTTCTCTGTGACGCCAATCCCAACGTCGGAATTCTCGTAACCGAGGACACGTGGCGTCTCGCTCAGCACATGCTGTTTCGACCTGGGCGAGTTCACTTTGCCAATGAATTGCGCTCCCGCATGATGATCATGGGTGATCACCATCGCTGGCAACTCGTGCCGACGCCATTCTGCCATTTTCGTGGCGCGATGGCCTTCTACGACGAGGAACTCCGCACTCTGTTTACGGGAGACCTGTTCGGTGGATTAAACCCGTTGGGAAGAGTTCACCTGTTTGCTGAGGAATCCGACTGGCTCGGAATTGCCCAGTTTCACCAGATTTACATGCCGTCGCGCGAAGTCCTTCGTCATGCCGTGCAACGGATCAGGGCCTTGGATCCACCCGTCGAGGTGATTGCACCGCAGCATGGATTCGTGATAACGGGAGACCTTGTTCCTCTTTTCCTCGATCGGATGGCCGAATTGCTCGTAGGCTTCGACCTGCTGGCGCTGCAGTCTGACGAGCGTTGTTCCGAACGATTTCAAGAAGCAATTCTTCAGTTAATCGATGTGGCCACGGACCAGATCGGCCGCGACGAGGTCGTTTCCCGCCTGGCTCCTGATCGCGCCGACGACGGCCTGGGTGGCTTGTTCTCGTACGGCCAGAGCGGCGCCAAGGTGCTCGGCTACGGCTATGCCGCGATGGTGAGTGTAGTACATCGGCAGGTGGCGAACGAACGTGGCGAATGCGTCAACCGGCTCCGAAGCGAGGTGCTGCGCGCTTGCTCCGAGCGCGGATTGCCGATTCCCCCGATTGGTGCCGGAGTTGAAGAAGGTGCCTCGCCCGGAAGCGTTGGCCCCGATGGCATTCGAACTCAAGCGTGGTGGCTGGATGGCCGTTAGTTGATAGACAACGGCCCCAAACTCTGCCAAACTGACGCTGTTGCATTCTGTCAATCCGTTCAATCCGGGGATCAGCCTCGGGGCCTGCCGTACGGTGACATTGATCAAGTACGCGCAAGCCCAAATTCCACCCCTGCGTACCGGGAGCCAACCGATGCTAAGTCTTACCCGACTCGTGAGCCGACGGATCGCCATCTCGGCAGCCGCGGTCTTGTTTCTGCTTGCCTGCACCTCCAGCGCGAGTGCCCAACAGACGGCCGAAGTGGATACCGGCCCGACGCCGCTGACGAGCGGCGTCCGTGCGGTGATCGGAGTGCCCGCGAGTGTGCGACAAGGCGACGACGAAACCGTCACCCGTTTTCTCGGTCGTCAACTCGGCTCTGACACCGAATTAGTATTCTTGCAGGTCGCCGACTCTGCCACGGCTGCCCGGCTGCGCTCGGTCGCTCATCAAATGCAAAGACTCGGACGCAACCTGTTTATCGACGCCGGCCCGCTTCGGACGATCCATCTGGCGAGCAATCTTGTGGACCGCGTAGTCATTTTGTCGGAGGGAAAGGACGGTCCGGCCGAGCAGGAAGTCATGCGAGTCCTTCGACCGGGCGGCGTGGCGATGATCAGCGGCAGGCAACACACCAAAACGCCGCCTGAGGGAGTGGATCACTGGACGCACCCCTACCATGGACCCGACAACAATCCCCAATCAACGGATCGACTGGCCAGGGCCCCGTACCACACTCAGTTTCTAGCCGGCCCTTTGTTCTCTCCCATGCCGGAGGTTACGGTGGCGGCCAACGGGCGCATCTTTAAAGCGCACGGCCACATCGCGCATAAGGCCAATCAGAACGCGATGCTCAACACACTGGTCTGCATCAACGCATACAACGGCGCCGAACTTTGGAGGCGTCCGCTGCATCCGGGATTCATGATCCACCGCAATACAATGATCGCAACGCAGGACACCTTGTACCTGGCCGACGACCAGTCGTGCAAACTGATCGATGCGGCGACAGGCAGCACACGCCGAGAAATCGTCATTAAGCAGGGCCTCGCAGACGGTAAGGTCTGGAAGTGGATGGCGATGCAGAATGGCGTTCTTTTTGCGCTGATCGGTGGCGAGGAGATACGAGTCGACACGATGAAGTCGAGCGTTCGCGGCCTGGGCCACTGGCCGTGGGGCATGTGGAAAGGGCACGACTATAGCGACCCGAGCACGAGCTTCGGATTCGGCCGGACGCTGGTCGCGATTGACCCGACTTCCGGAGAGATCCTTTGGAAGCATGGTCAACCGGAGTACATCGACAGCCGGGGCGTCTGCATGGAAGGAAACCGACTCTTCTTCTATTCCCCTCACAAGCAACTCGCGTGTCTGGACATTCGGACCGGAAACGTCCTATGGAAGAACTCCGATCAGGATTTGATGGCCGCGTTAGGCAATGATGGTCGGGCCCAACATTATGTGACCGGTTACGCAACCACGACTTACATCAAGTCGGGATACGACCGCCTCTTCTTCGCCGGTCCGCAACGAACGAAAATGGTCGTCGCGTCGGCCGAGGATGGAAGACTGTTGTGGGACAACGAGGACGGCAACCTGCAGCTCGTACTTCGGGAGGACGGCATTTATGCGGCCGGACCGGGTTCGACCGGCGCACGGTTCTCTTACGACGGCAAGATCCTCAACTCGTTGCCGATACGCCGCGCTTGCACGCGCGCTACCGGCAGCATCGATAGCGTGTTTTATCGAACGAGCGGCGGAACGGTCCGAGTTGAAACCGCCTCGAACCGGGCCAGCCACCTCGCTCCCATGAGGCCGCCCTGTCCGGGTGGGGTACTGGTTTCTGCAGGAATGC
>CAYNDU010000199.1:0-9441 GCA_964395615.1 uncultured Pirellulaceae bacterium
GGGGCCACACGATGTCCAGTTTGCGGCATTGAAACCCGCCATCGTGCGGCTGCAAGGAAGCCGTTTCACACAGAAGCGTGGCCTCGGCCCCCTCGTCCAGAACGAACAGCGAGCGGGAACAGTCGGTTCCGCCATCGGAGAGCGCTGACAGGACGTGCAGAGGTCGATCGACGACCACACCGCGCGGCACGTAAAGGGCCGGCCCGCCCGTCCAGCAGGATGATGCCAGCGCCGCGAACCGGTCGTACTGGGGATGGACCATCTGCTGTCGGCAGTACGGACGCCAGAAATCACCGTCCTGGTTGATATGCTTAGCCAAATCACCGAACCGAACGCCCTGCGACACCCATTGTTCATCCAGGGACGAATCGACAGCGTGGCCGTCCACGGTCGTTAGATGTCCGGCCAACTCGACACCGGTTCGCAGATGGGCCGGCGGCAGCGAGGTGGGCGCCGAGGCAGCCAATGGGAGCGAGAAACGGTCGAGTTTGAACAGGCGGATATCAGTCCGTTGCCATTCCTCGTCCGACCGGTTCGGCCATTCCATTTCGTGGAACCATTGCCACGCCTGCCGGCGGTCGTCCGCCAGCCAATCGGGTTGGCTCGTTGCATCAAGAAAGGCGGACAGGGCTTCCTGTCCGAATGGCATCGCAGTGGTCGTACCCATCGTCTTTTCTGATCTTTCCTGCGAGGTTGACGCTCGAAGAGTATTCGTGTGCGTTGGGGGAGTCGCGTTATCCGGCCGGATTATTCAAAGTCGATCCGCCGCGAAACCCCAGGCAGTTTACCTGCTTTGTCATCGCACTATTCGATTGGGCTCACGTGTAAACACCGAGTGCTCATGAATAAACTACCTGCTCTCCGTCGACGAACGGAGGTTATCCGCTCATTTGCGTTGACGGGTGGCCTGTAGCGATGAACTCGATGAAACATTTGGTCTAGCCGACCGAGCCTTCCATTTGTAACTGGATCAGTCGGTTCATTTCGATGGCGTATTCCATCGGCAGTTCCTTAACCAGCGGCTCGATGAACCCATTGACAATCATGGTACTCGCCTCCGACTCGGTCATACCGCGGCTGGTCAAGTAGAAGAGCTGTTCTTCACCTATCCGTGAGACGCTGGCTTCATGACCGACGCTGACATCCTGTTCGGAGATTTCAATATAGGGATAGGTATCGCTACGGCTTTCAGGGTCCAGTATCAGTGCGTCACAAACGACATTGCACTTGGCGTTCTTGGCGCCCTTTTCCACTCGCACCAATCCGCGGTAACTGCTCTGCCCGCCGTTCTTGGAGATCGACTTCGAGATGATCTGGCCCGTTGTATTTGGAGCGCAATGGACCAGTTTGGCGCCCGCATCCTGGTGTTGCCCCTTGCTCGAAAACGCGATCGAGAGGATCTCGCCGCGCGCACCGGGTTCCATCATGTAGACCGCCGGGTACTTCATCGTGAGCCGGCTTCCCAGATTTCCGTCGACCCATTCCATGGTCGCATCCTGGTACGCCACCGCTCGCTTAGTGACAAGGTTGTAAATATTGTTGGCCCAATTCTGGATCGTTGAGTAACGAACGCGTGAGCCACGCTTGCAGACGACTTCGACGACTGCCGAGTGCAAACTCTCGGTGCTGTACATTGGAGCCGTACAGCCTTCGACATAGTGAATCGATGCCCCTTCATCGCAGATGATCAGCGTTCGCTCGAATTGACCCATATTCTCGGCATTGATCCGGAAATAGGCCTGCAGTGGAAACTCGATTTTGACGCCCGGTGGAACGTAGATGAACGATCCGCCCGACCAAACGGCCGAATTGAGGGCGGCGAATTTGTTGTCGTGCGGCGGAATGATCGTCGAAAAATACTCTCGCACCAACTCGGGATGCTCCCGGACCGCCGTGTCGGTGTCGGTGAAGATCACCCCCTTTTCACCCAGCTCCTCTTTCAGGGAACCGTATACCACCTCGCTCTCGAACTGTGCCTTCACACCGGCCAGGAATTTCTTTTCGGCTTCGGGAATTCCCAGCTTGTCGAACGTATCCTTGATCTCCTGCGGCACGTCGTCCCAGGTCTTACCCTGCCCTTCGGTCGGCTTGAGATAGTAATAGATGTCCTGAAAGTCGAGCGCGATATCGCCGCCCCACTTGGGCATTGGTTTGGAATGGAAGATTTCGAGCGATTTGAGCCGAAACTCGCGCATCCAATCCGGCTCGTCCTTAATATCTGATATCTGCTGGACGATCTCCGCATCAAGTCCCTTGCGAGCCTTGAAAACCGCCTTGCTTTGCGTATGGAAATCGTACTTGTTAATCTCGCCAACGCCGTCGGGCGTCTGGGCGTTACGAATATCCGTGGCCATCGTTTCTCTCGATTCTTGCATAATCCAGTCCCGAAAAGTATCGCAACCGGTGACTCCACAAACTCGGTCAGATCCACCACCGCTAAAACGACGTCTTAAACAGCCTCTTCGTGGAGCATCTCCTGATTGGCCGCGTCGGCATCGGGATAGGCCTTGCGGATCCGTTCGTATCCCGACCGGTACAGCTCTTCAGCCAATTCTACTCCGCCCGTTTCGACGATGCGTCCGCCCAGCATGACATGCGTAAACTCGGGCGGATTGTGTTCCAGTAATTTATCGTGGTGCGTGATAATCAGCAGACCCATTTTCTCACGGCCGATTTCGGCAATGCTCTGACTGGCCAGCCGTACGGCATCGGCGTCGAGCCCGCTGTCGGTCTCGTCGAGAATCGCGAACATCGGCTGCAACATGGCCAATTGAAGAATCTCTGCCCGTTTCATCTCGCCGCCGGAGAAGCCGTCGTTCACATAACGTCGAGCGAACTGAGGATCCATCTTAAGCTGCTCCATTTTCGAACGGAGCTCCTTGCGAAACTCGCGCATCGGAATCAGTTCCTCGCCCTCCTTGCGGTCGGGCTTGCGCACGTTCGTCGTCGAATGGCGGAGGAAGTCCGCCATCTTGACCCCGGGAATGGCGACCGGCCTCTGGAACGCGTAGAACAAACCGGCCCGTGCACGTTCGTCGGGAGACATCTCCAAGACGTCCTGCCCGTCGAGTTCAATGGACCCCGTTGTCACGATGTAGGAGGGGTGCCCCATGATGGCCAAGCCCAACGTGCTCTTGCCCGATCCGTTCGGGCCCATCAAGGCGTGTGTCTGGCCATACTTCATCTCGAGATCCACGCCACGCAGAATCTCAGTGGAATCAACCGAAACGTGCAGGTCGCGAATTGTCAGCGTGTGAGTCATAAGTTTTACCAACGTCTCTCAACGAGTTGAGCAATATAAGAGTTCCCGCGTACCGTCACGGCGCAAGATCTCCGGCGCAAACCGAAAATCGGGACCGTGCGAACCTGTCTCGAAAGTAACCTAACCGGTGATCTTCTGATGTCCCTGCAGCGGAGGATGGTCCGCTGGAGCCGAGACATACCCGGCGTGGTGGGGTACCGGCAGTTCGTCGTCGACCTTGACACCCCGAGCCGCGTTCGGCCGCTTGGCAATTCGGTGCCCGCGAATCTTGTCCTGAATCCGCATGATCCCCTCGATCAACGACTCGGGGCGAGGTGGACAACCTGGAATGTAAACGTCAACCGGGACGACCAGGTCCACGCCCTTGACCACATGATAGCCGTACTTGAAATACGGGCCGCCGCCGACCGTGCAGGCTCCCATCGCAATCACGTATTTCGGTTCCGGCATCATGTTGTACAACCGACGCACTCGACTCGCCATCTTGTAGGTCACCGTCCCCGCAACGATCATCAAGTCGGCCTGACGCGGAGTCGCTCGAAAGGCGCCGGCACCAAACCGGTCCAAGTCGTACCGACTCGCCCCAACCGCCATCATCTCGATCGCACAACAGGCCAGACCAAAGGTCATCGGCCAGATGCTCGACTGCCGAGCCCAATTGATCGCCTGCTCGATCGTCGTCGTCACGACGTTCTCTTCCATCAACGCTTCAATCAGCGGCTGTGTCATGACACTTCTCTGCTCTGCGAAACCCGTCTAACCAGTTTTGATCGTCGCCTGAATCCGAACGACACATGGCGTGGCAAAGGGGCAGGTCGGTGGTTTGCGAACTCGCACGTCCAGCGGTCACGCTGACTTCGTCCCCGGACCGCGGCGTCGCGACCACCGTTCGATCAACCGGGCGAAATCCACCTGCGCCGATCACCAACCAGACCAATATACCGAATTCCTCAGCTTACACCACGGCCCGCAGCTCGTACCAGCCTGCAGATCCGACCGATGCGGATCGCCCGGCCTGCTGGACCCGAAACGCTTCGCACCAAAGCGTCACGAGCCCGTTTGCAGGCCAGACTTTTGTAAGAAAGATCCGAGCAGGGGTCCGAGGCCGACACGCACCAAGCCGGCCCGCGGACACCCCCCTACTCGGACACATCACTGATCTCTAACACCTCGGGCTCAAAACTGCAGCAATGGTCGCCGTCCAGACGGCACTCGCGAATCTTCAACCGAGTCCCTAATACCCGGTTGAACATCTGACGCTCCAAGGCACATATGTTCCGATCCCCATTGGCCAGGTCGGGATACGGGCAGGAGACGGCCTTCAATATGGGCCGACCGTTGTCCGATTCCACCTGAAACGGGACCCTTCGTTCCCGAAATAAACTCGATAACTGCTCCATCCGCTGCTCAACCGAACGGCCTTCTACCCGTACCGAATACGTTTCTGCCAGCCGCCGTGAGACCGATTGAATCAGGGCCCGCCGCACCTCCGGGTCCTGAATCGCAACAACCTCCTGCCACAATGCCACCGCCAGATCCGCAAAATTGGCTCCGGCCTTGCGACGGCCCGCCGATGTTAATCGGTACCGGTGACTCGGCCGACCGCGTCCCGCCTTGGTCGCCGTACGTTCAATCAAACCCTGCCCCATCAAGCGGTTCAGTCGCTGCCGGACGGCCGTTGCCGTCACTTCCAACTCGCCCGCCAGATCGGTGACCGTCATCGACTCGCAGGTGCGCAAGAAATCCAGCACCTGAAAGTCCGAACTCACCATATCGTCGGTCATGTGGATTCTCTCGACCTCGCCACTCTCTACCACCATCTTTCCCTCATTTGACCCGTCTAAGGTAATATAGACGTTTATCGCAATTTTAGCAACCATATGTTTGTAAAATAAATCTGGCTTGTGCGAGTCGACCCAGATGGGCCAACAATTGACAGGGGCTCGCCGGTTGGATAGAAGGGGGACCTGAGTATTTCGAATTGGGACCGATATCCTGCGTGCTGGAGACGATGATGGTCAATTGGGTCGGTAAGAGGCGCAGACAGGTGTCGGGTTGGGTGGGTCGGAGGGCAGGGTTGACCTGCTTGATCGTATGGCTTTTGCTGCTCCCTGCCGGGCTCATACTGGGCCAGCTCCAACTGGGCCAGCTCCAATTGGGCCAGCTCCAAAACGACGTGTCGACGAATGCGGTTTCGGATGCGCCGGTGGAGCCACCTTCCAGCGAGGGGGTAGCGTCAGAAAAAGGGGCACCGGGCGAAGAGGGAGCACCGTCGAAAAACGCGCCCGGCGCCGCCGACACCAACGACGCACCATCGCCCGACCAGACGCTGGCCGATGCGCCGGCCGATGCGCAGGCCGGTGCGCCGGATGAGGATGGGACCAAGAAACAGAAGTCGTGGATGGACGCTGTCGACGCATTTTTCGGCACCTACTTTGTTACGCCGATGCAGACGGTCCTTTTCTACGACTTTGGAACGGGCGCCTGGCAACTCAATCGGCTCAAGCGGCAGGACGTCGATTCCGACGGTAAGATTGATCGCGATGAAGCGCAGGGCAGCTTGCAGACGGCCTTTGATCAGTTGGACGCCGACGGCAATGGGACGCTCGAGGAATCCGAGTTCGGGAAGATGGCACCGAGCATACCGTTTGTGGTGGCCTGGTTATTGTTTGGCGGTGTCTTTTTCACGTTGCGGATGTCATTTATTAACTTGCGTGGATTCTGGCACGCGATTCGTCTGACGAAGGGGGATTACGACGACCCGAACGAGACCGGCGAAGTATCACACTTCCAGGCGCTGAGTTCGGCCCTTTCGGCGACCGTCGGATTGGGCAATATTGCCGGTGTGGCCATTGCCGTGGGCAGTGGCGGCCCGGGCGCCATCTTCTGGTTGATTCTGGCCGGCCTGTTTGGCATGACGAGTAAGTTCGCCGAATGCACGCTGGGTCAAATGTACCGCAAGGTCGCGGAGGACGGGACGGTGTCCGGCGGGCCCATGCACTACCTGCGCGACGGACTTCGCGACATGGGACTTGGACCGATTGGCGTCATCCTGGCCACCGTCTACGCGATCATCTGCATGGGGGCTTCGTTTGGCGGCGGTTGCGCGTTTCAAGTAGGCCAGTCGCTGGGGCCCATCAAAGAACAGTTTACGATCCTGCAGACTCAGCCTTGGATCTACGGTCTGCTGATGGCCGCGATGGTCGGAGTGGTGATCATTGGAGGCATCCGCCGCATCGCAGCGACTGCCAGCAAGATTGTCCCGCTCATGTGCTCGGTCTACGTCGTGATGGCCCTGATCGTTTTGACCGTGAATGCTCAGCATGTACCGGCGGCCATCTCGCTAATCTTCTCCCAGGCTTTTAGCGGCAATGCCATTTTCGGTGGGTTTCTCGGCGTTGCCGTGATTGGGATCAAGCGGGCGGTCTTCTCGAATGAGGCCGGTATCGGATCGGCCTCAATCGCCCATGCCGCGGCCAAGACCGAAGAACCGGTCAGTGAGGGGATCGTCGCGCTGCTCGAACCGTTCATCGATACCGTGGTGGTCTGCACAATGACCGGTCTGGTGATCGTAATCACGGGAGTCTATGACAATCCGGAATTTGCCGAGCTGGTTACCAAGGAAGAAGGGGCGGCTCTGACGAGCAAAGCGCTGGCGACCGTTTCGTCCGCCTTCCCGATCGTCTTGTGCATGTCGGTGGTGTTGTTCGCCTATTCGACCATGATCTCCTGGTCGTACTACGGCGAACGATGCTGGTCGATGTTGTTCGGCACGCGAAGTGCCATGATCTACAAGTCGCTATTCCTGGCCTTCGTTGTTCTCGGTTCGATTATCACGGCCGAAAACGTCAAGGACTTCTCCGATTTGATGATCCTGTCACTGGCCTTCCCGAACATCCTGGGCGTATTGATTCTAAGCGGCAAGGTGAAACGTGCACTCGACGCCTACTGGGAACGGTATCGGAGCGGTGAACTGGATCAGCCGAGCGATAAGCTGTAGGCTCGGGATGGTCGCCGAGTGAGGGCGACCCGCGGCCCGGTGAGTGTCCTCTTGGTCGCGTTCGCCCCCGTCATGCTGGAAGGCTTCGCTCATGCCCGCTCGGCTGGCCACGACCCCGGCTCCACTGCACATTGGTTCCGTGGTGATCGATCCGCCCCTCGTGCAGGCGCCTATGGCCGGGTTTACGAACCTGGCCTATCGGCGGATCGTTCGCGATTATGGCGGCGCCGGACTGCAGTACACTGAGATGGTCAACGCCAAAGGTACCGCCTGGCTCGACCGACAGGGCCGGTTGCCCGACCGACTGTGGGGGGTCGGCGACGAACCTCGGCCGATTGGAATTCAAATCTGGGACAACGATCCGGCAACGCTGGCCGCCGTGGGCCAACGGATGATTGCCGAGCTGGACGTCAGCGTGATCGACATTAACTTCGGCTGCCCGGTGCGCCAGGTCACCGAGAAGGCACAAAGTGGTTCCTATCTGCTCCAGGACCCACGACGGATCGGTGAGATCGTGGCTCGGGTCGTTCGGGCATGCGCACCCGTTCCGGTGACGGCCAAGATACGGCTCGGCCGAACCCAACATCAAATAACGGCCGTCGATGTGGCTCGAGCCGTCGAGCAGGCTGGCGGAGCCGCCTTGACCGTCCATGGCCGGACCGCAGACCAGTTCTTCCGGGGCCGAGCCGATTGGGACCAGATCGCCGCCATCGCCGATCATCTGGACAACATCCCCTTGATCGGCAATGGAGACGTCACGTCCGCCGATCAGGCGGTCGATCTGTTTCGCCAATACCCGATCAACGGCCTCATGATCGGCCGAGCCGCACTTGGCCGCCCCTGGTTGTTTCAGCAGATTCACGCCGGACTTCAAGGCCGGCCCATTCCGCCCGATCCCACGGCCGACGAACAGCGCATGTGCCTCTGCCACCATTACGACCTGATCGTCGAACGATTCGGAGCCGAAAAAGGGACCATGTTGATGCGCAAGTACGCCTGCTGCTACGCGCAAGGTAAACGGGGCGCACGGGCCTTCCGAGCCGCGGTCGCCCGCGTTGCGACTCCCGACCAGTTCCGCACGGTCGTTCGCACCCTCTTTCCAACCAGCGAGATCGATGCCGCGGCCGACTGACGCTGCGGGCAGCTGCGCGTCGCGCCGCGAGGAACACGCCGAGATCAAGAACGCCGAAACCCGTTGTACGGATCGGTATGCGAATACGAGTCTACTTGTTCTTCGGGCCAGGCAATTTCGGTTTTTTGCCAGAACCGGTAAACAGCAGATAGTGCCTTGGAACTCCCTGGATCATCTCGGTGAGTTTGTAAGTGTGATCACCCAGGGGTGTGACCGTCCCAACGAACGGGTCCTGGGTGATCTGCCCGATTTCAAGCGCTATCCCACAGATGAACTCGGTGCCGCCGGTTCTGCAGATCCGCCTAATCATGAAACTCCTGGGTCGGCCTTCAATGTTGACCACTTTGGCAGTGCCGGTTCCCTGGTATCCTTCGGTATATTCGATCTCCGCGTCATAGGGCACCGGTTTAGAAAAAAGGCCAGGGGCGACCGTGAATGTTCTGTGAGGAAGACGAAGACATCCTCTCGTGCCGGCACAATCGACACCCGTCGACTCTCCCCAGGGGACCGTTTCAGAGATGGGCACAGGCCCGGCGCAGTTTGGGCAGTGGCCCGTCGGTTTGTCGCACGCGTCCGTGTGAACATACAGATAGCCTGTGTCGCAATTCTCAGCCTGGTAAAGGCTCATGAGGCAGCTCATATCAAAGGGGTTGTAGATCGTGGCAATGACCTCGGTCAGGCACAAAGTCGAACGGGTCTCGCTAGGCGCTGTCTGCCGCTCAACCGTGCGGCATACGTGCCGTCGGTGAAAGAGACGCAGACGGCAAAGACGGCGTCGGCCCGCATCGGCTGGGACGGCCGTCAAGGTGACCGCGATCACGGTGACGAGAATCAAACCACGGACGATCGTCTTGCGGCGAATCATGTTGCTGCTTCCCCCCGAAAAGATAGAAAAAAACGAATCACCACCCGGATGCTGTCGCATCCAGGATGCTCGCCTGGCTCGAACCGCGTCTCGCCAAAACGAACGGAGCTCTATCGCAGTCGGCCCATTCTGGCTGGAATATGCCACGTTCTCGACAGGGTTTTGTCAATCTACCCTGCTTC
>CAYNDU010000200.1:0-9428 GCA_964395615.1 uncultured Pirellulaceae bacterium
TCAGGCATGAAGATGCCGAACACACGGTCGGCACCCAAGGCTCGGACAGCCAATGCCGCCGTGACGCTGCTATCGATTCCGCCGGACAACCCGACCACAACTCCCTTTCGCCTCAGTTGGCGTCGTACCTGATCGGCCATCGCGCCGGCGATGCGTTCGGTCTCGGCGTTCGCGTCGAGACGCAGGTCATCGATGGTGAATCGAACTTCAGACACACTGGTATTCATCTCTTCTGTCTCCGGTCAGGTTGGAAAGTCAGTTCGTCGATTCAGCCGGCAACGCCGGCGGACTTCTCGTTGATGAACTGGACGATCGCATCGACTGAATCCAGGTTCTCCGGAATCAGCTCGTCGTCCGTGACGCGAAACCCGTACGTCCCTTCGAGATGTGCGATCAGTTCCAGAACGCCCGTGGAGTCGATGATGCTGTTCTCCAGAAGCGAGTCGTCATTGGTGTAGGGCGTTGGAACACCAAACAGAAAGTTCTCATCGATAAACTGACGTAGTTCTTGTTTCAGGTCACTCATTTCTCGGTTCTCATTCATTTTATAACGTAGGTGCAGAATCCCCGACTCCCCGGCTCGATACCGTGCAGTAATCGAGAGCGGGGCGCGACACGTTGGTTAACGGCGAACGGGGAACACTTCGGACAAACTGGTTGATCAGTAGTTGAGTCGACAATACTCCGACGAGCGCCATGTTATCTCGAACTCCCGCGCGGCGGCCGGACTGGAATTTCCTGACGAGCCGGGTTACCGCATCCGGACGGAACACGCCATAGTCTGCCAGGCATCGAGCCGACAGAAGTTCTTCCGCATATTCTTCGCGAAACTCACCCGTCCGCGTATCGATAAAACTCAACGCGTCCGGCGCTCGGTAGGGTTGCTTCGTCCGTTTGACGACCGGGTCGGGCAGCAGGTCTTTAAAGGCACGCTTCAGCAGGTATTTCTCTTTGATGCCGAACATCTTCCAACGTACGGGCAACGTACCGGCCATTTCCGCTAGGCGATGATCGAGGAAGGGAAAGCGCCCTTCAACGCTGTGCGCCATAGCCGCTCGATCGCCTTGTGATGAGAGCAAGTAGCCCGGCATGAGTATTGTGGACTCCAGAAACTGGGCCTGGCAGAATGAGGGCCAGCTTCCAAATGCCTCAGGCAAAGTGGCCCTTACTTCCTCGTGCCCATCGATCTGTCCGAGTTCATTACCCAGAAAATCCGGTTCGATCAGTCGCTGCAGAGGTGACGTCGTATTCCAACGAGGCAAGTGAGAGAAGAACCGTTGATCGTCGACATCGGAACCTGCCTGAAAGAAAGCCCGACGCATGGCCTGCGACTGGGCCTGGATGCCGGGCAGGTATGGGTAGAGTTTTCCGAACAGCGATTGACGCATTTCAGACCCGCGATTCCGAGCGCAGAAACGTCTGACCTTGGCTTCCTTGAACAGGTCATATCCACCGAACATCTCGTCGGCACCCTCTCCGGTCAGCACGACCTTGAAATCGGCGTCATGAACGAGTTCAGAGAGCATGTGCAATGGAGCGGGAGCGGTCCGCAATACGGGTGTCTCGGCGTGCCAGACGACGTTAGGAAACACTCGAGCAATGTCCTGCTGAGAACAATGCAGCGCATGATGTCGGACACCGAGCGCCTGGACCATCGTCCTTTGATACTCGCTTTCGTCAAACTCGGCGTCATCAAACGTAACGGAAAACGTGCGTAGTTGATCGGAGGATACCTGTCGGACGAGCGACGCGATGAGCGACGAGTCAAGCCCGCCGCTCAGATAGGCACCGACCGGAACATCGGCTCGCAGTCGCAACCGGACGGCGTCGACCAGGAGTGCTCGCAAGCGGTCGGCCCAATCGGACACAGAGCGAGTGGAAGTTAACGGCGAATAGTCAAGTTGCCAATAGGCTTTCACTTCCGCCTGGTCACCCTCCACAATCAGGTTGTGTCCGGGCGGAAGTTCGGCAATCGACTGGAACATCGTACGAGGCGCCAAGCTGCACCAGTAGTGAAACACCTGGCTCAAGGCGATTGGGTCGAGCTGCCGAGGAACGATCGGATGTGTCAGGAGAGCCTTAATCTCGGAGGCGAACAGGAGCGTCTTGCCTTGCCGCGTGTAGAACAGGGGGCGAATCCCCAGCCGGTCCCTCGACAACATCATGCGCCGACGCCGTCGGTCCCAGATCGCAAACGCCCATTGGCCGTTGAGATGGTCGACACAGGCTTCTCCAAACACCTGGTAGGCGTGCAGAATCACTTCCGTGTCGCTGCTCGTCCGAAACACGCATCCTCGTTGTTTGAGCTCACTCGTCAGTTCGATGTAGTTGTAGATCTCTCCGTTAAACGTGATGGCCGTCTGACCGTCGGCCGAGACCATCGGTTGCTGACCCGTCTCTAGATCAATGATGCTGAGCCGAGCGTGGGCAAGTCCAACATTGTTATCGACGTAACACCCGTTCGCATCAGGCCCCCGGTGTTTCAGTTGAGCAATCATACGGCGCAGAGGTTCGGCATCGACCGGTCGCCGATCGCACTCGATGATCCCAGCAATTCCGCACATAGAATGAACCTCTTCGGGGCGACACGATAGCCGGCGTCCACAGATCGAATGCGGAATCTGCCCGGACCACGCGCATTCGGCAGTACCCCAGTGGACGGACGCCAACCTGCAGCGTACGGTTGGATGTCGTTGACTGCCGAGTGCAGCATCTTCCACGGCCGGCACCCACGTTGTTTAACCTTAGGTCACTCGGTCGCCCGCTCGACACACAAGTCGTTCCTGTGACCGCCAGAATTCGCCCGACGATCGCCATCCCGTTATGAAAACCCCTACGCTTGCCATAACCGGTAGATTGCTCGCCCCGTGGCGTCGTTTCATGCTGTTGAGAAAGACGCGTGGCATGTGGAGGGCGTGCTACAGCCTGTCTCGGAAGCTTCTGAAGGTAACCGGACTGCGTTCGACGCTCCATCTGTGTGCCAGTGATCTGCTGCTGCTTCCGGTTTCCGAGAGTCATCAACCGAAGCGTACTCCGGCGAGCTATACCGTGCGTGAAGCCGGGGCGGAGGATGTCGCGGCCCTGGCCGACTACTACGGCAGCAGCGCGAAAGTACGCCGGCGGCTCGCAGAAGGAAACCGCTGTATCATCACTCTGTGCGCCGAAGTCATCGGCGCCGCCGTCTGGCTTGCCCCCGGACCGTGCGAATTCAATGAGGACGAAGACGAGCTTTCTTGCACAATCATCATTCCCCCGAACACGGCGTGGACGTTTGACGGCCGCGGTACTCGGCTGGGCGCCTGGGGCACATTAATGGCGCGCCTGCCGCAACTCCTGCCTGCCTGGAATGTGGACACGCTGGCAACCCTGATCGACAGTAATAACTGGCAGTCGCTTGACGCACATGTCTCGCTCGGTTATCAAACGCTCGGTACGTTTATCTGCACCGGCACTCGGTGGCACCGTCGACCGATCTACCGATCACGGTCAGGTCCCTCGCGGCGTTTGACTTGGATTGCCAAATCACCGGCTACCCGAATTGATGATCGAGCCGGCCTGGCCGTACGACAACCCGTTTGATTCACCGCGTAAACAGGGAACGCTCCGATGGTACTCGACGATCGATTCCTTCGACGAACCAGGCCGTGGGCTTTGTGTGTTGCAGCTCTCGTCTTTCTGCTCGTGGCCGGCCGTTTGACGACTCTTCCAGCGCAGACCCCCGATTTCCGTTCCACCATTGGTGCACGTGGCAACGTCGGGTGTCTGGATCATCCGACACGCGTCGATCGTCTGCAGATTCAGAAGTCGGGAACCTATGAAAACTATGTCGTAGACAGCCGCTGGGCGACCGGGAATCGAGTGAAAATCACAGCGGACAACGTGACCGTCAAAAACTGCGAAATTCTTAACGCCGCAGGAAACGGTATTGGAATATTTTCCGACCACGTCGTCATCGACTCGTGCCGAATCCACCACCTGCTGCGCGGCACGTATCGCGATCAGCAGGATGCTCATGGAATCACCGGTAACGGCAATGACCTTGTCATAAAAAACTGCGAAATCTACTACGTTTCGGGCGATGCCATCCAATTCAGCCCCGATCGAGTTCCGTGGGACAACGTGTTAGTCGAGAACTGTACGCTATGGACCGGGCCGTTACCGCAAGACGCTGCAGGATTCCGCCGAGGAGAACGCCCGGGCGAAAACGCGTTCGATTCGAAACAAGTGCCCAAGAATGGCCGCAGTCGGATCACGATGCGCAACTGCCTGTTCTACGGATGGAATCAGCCCGGCCAAATCGACAATATGGCAGCCATCAATGCCAAGGAAAATGTCGAAGTGCTCGTCGAAAACTGTGTCTTTCGTGACAATGAAATCTGTTTTCGACTGCGAGGCCCCACGAGCCGGGGCGGTGCCCTGGTGACGATCCGCAATTGCACGCTCTACAACAGCCAGGTCGGCGTTCGGATGGAAGACAATCTTCACAACCTGCAAATCGAAGGCATGGCCTATGCACCGGACGTGCGCCTCATGATCAAAAGAGTGGGCCGCGGCACGTGGCCCGGTTTTTCAAATCGAGCTCCCCGCACAGCTCCGGCCTATGAAGACCTGATCCGCCGGGACAGACAATAGATGGCATACCAAGGCGGGTCAGGCATTGTCTTCCCGCCAATCAGTCTTCCCGCCAATCAGACCTTCTTCGACGCCGATTGTCGTTGTAACCGAAAGAACCGGCAGGGCACGAAGCCGGAAAGATCGTCGGGCACACTGCAGTTCTTTCGACCTGTTCTCGCACTTTGTAGTAAGTCTCAGGTCGCTTTCGAGGCCGTTCCCCACGAACGGCGTGGATTTCGAGAACTCTCCGGCTCCAGAAACGTATAGAATAGGCGGAAATGGTGCGTTCTTGCCGCGGACCGAAGGTCCGATCAAGGTGCGATTACAGTTCTCTCTCTGGCGAGAATTCGGATGAGTCATCAGGTTGACGTGGAAGACCCTGCCGTGAAACCCCGTCGCGAGGCTTCTCAGCAGGAAAGGATGGCAATCAGCGAGTGGCGATCACGCTTGGCCGCTGTGACCGGCGTGTTCCTGCTCTATGAAACCGTCACCGGTCTGCTCATTTATCTGGCTCCCTTCAGCCAATATGTGCAATTCTCGGTTGTCGTGCACACGATCGTCGGGTTGGCCCTGCTGCCGCCCATCGCCTGGTACGTGGCCCGCCACTGGTGGGTTCGGCGCCGAGGGAATCTGAGCCACTTCCAGCTGCTCGGTTACATCGCATGGGCCATCCTGGCGATCTGTATCGTCAGCGGCCTGATCGTAACCTACCAGGGTCTTGTCGGACCACGCATGGAATACGTTTGGGACGTCCTTCACTTGATCAGTGGGATCGGCGCGACGCTGTTTGTCATCGCTCATCTGGCCACCGTGATCGTGAAAAAGGTCAATCATCCTGAAGCTCGCGGGCGCCTTGTTTCCGCCAGGCGGTTGTTCTATGTCCGCGGCCTGATCGGTCTGATTGTGTTGCTGGGTTTGTGTGCCGGCTGGACGGTGGTGTACGACGAACCCGGCTCTCAACAGGCTTTCCCTGGTGACTACAATTGGCGATTCGGCGATGATCGACCCTTTGCGCCCAGCCTGGCGCGGGTCGATCAGGATCGCTGGATGGCCGACCTGCGGGAGGCGGTCGAGCAAGCGAGCGACCCGAAATATCACTCTCAATTGGCGACCGCCTTTGATCAGCCGCCCACGGAGGGGAACGGCGTGTTTGCGAATATCAAGCAATGTGCCGCATCTACCGGGATGGAGCCCGGCCGTTTGCGGGCAATCGACAACGTATTGGTTCGGGCGGCCGAACAAAAGAAAGCCACGGGCGCGATTCCGGCAACTGCGCTGGCCGGATCGAAGGGGTGCGGTTCCGGCGGTTGTCACGAACAGATCTACAGGGAATGGCTGCCGAGTGCCCACCGATATTCCTCTCTGGACGACATGTTTCAACGAGTTCAGAAACTCATGGCCAAGGAAACGTCACCGGAGCACACGCGTTATTGTGCCGGATGCCACGATCCTATTTCTCTCTTCAGTGGCGCCAAGAATTCCGGCAATGTGACACTCAGTTCACTTGGATCCGACGAGGGGATCTCCTGCCTGACCTGCCACTCGATCGTGCAGACGGATGTTCAGGGTAACGGTGACTATACCATTCGGCCGGCCGAGCGCTATGTTTACGAACAGCACAAGGGTCCATGGGCCAAACGGATCAGCGACTTTCTTATCCGGACTTATCCTAACCAACACGTACACGCCTATTCCCGGTCGCTCTATAAGACTCCAGAATTCTGCGGCGCATGCCACAAGCAGTATCTGGACAAGGACGTCAACACGGATATCGGTAAGGTCCAGGGTCAGAACCAGTATGACAGCTGGAAGAATAGCCGCTGGTACCACGAAGATGACCCTAACGAGACGCTCGCGTGCCGCGAATGCCATATGCCGCTAACAGAGAGTAACGACCCGGCTCGAGGCGATGCGACGGACTACAACCGATCGGTCAAGGACAACAAGCACCGAAGCCATCGCACTCTGGCAGCCAACCAGTACATTCCCGCCTTGCATCAACTCGAAGGCTATAAGGAACATGTTGAACTGACTGAGAAGTGGTTACAAGGCAAGGTCGAAATACCGGAGATCGCCGACAAGTGGATGTCGGGACCTGTCGTGAAGATGGAGATTCACGCCCCGGCCGAAGTTGCGCCCGGCCAGAAACTCTCGCTCCAGGTCGTCCTGACCAATAACAAGGCGGGCCACGATTTTCCGACCGGCCCTCTCGATATGTTGGAGAGTTGGATCGAGTTGACCGTCACCGACTCGAAAGGGCGCGAACTGTTCCACAGCGGCGCAATGGATGCGGAGGGGCATCTGAAAGAACCGAAAATCTGGTACAAGGCAGACGGGTTCGATCGGCGAGGGGGGCCCATTGATCGGCACAACCTATGGGACCTTGTCGGCGCGAAGTACAAGAGGACCCTTTATCCGGGCGTCACGGACAGCATGGAGGTTCAAATGCAATGCCCGTCCATGGCCCGTGGCCGTATCCAGCCGAAGGATGCTTCCGCATCGGGCTCACGCGCCGAACAGTTTTCCCTGCCGACGCCCGAAGACTCGGAAGCGAGTCGGTTGGAAGTCGAAGCCGTGCTTTGGTATCGCAAAGCGAATCCGCAGTTTATTGACCGAGTCTATGGAGAGGACTCGGGAATCAGATCGCCCATTACCGAATTGACTCGGCAAACACACACCATCACGATTACCGGGGATAAGGCGAGTGCGACTGAGTAAGCGATACCGCTTAATGGTGTGGTGGAGCGTTCCTTGCCTGGTCGGCGCGCTGGCCTTGGGATACGTCGCATACCGTGGCAGTGAGCGGGTCGATCCTGCCGCTCGTAATGCCGACGGGAGTGTCGGCGGACTTACCAGCGTGCTCGACCGGGAAATCGCTGCTGAGATGGTCCGGTTCCGTTTCGAAGAAGTGGCGAAACAGGCCGGCATCTCATGTCGACATTTTCCAGACCAACGTAACTCCTTGCTGCCCGAAGATATGGGCTCCGGCCTGGCATGGGGCGACTATGATCAGGATGGCGATGCCGATCTGTTTCTGGTCAACTTCCGCAGCTCCATCCTCTCCAAGCGTCCGAACCCGGCATCCGTGGCCGGCCGTTGCGCTCTGTACCGAAACAACGGCGATGGATCGTTCACCGACGTGTCGAAGGCGGCCCGCGTCGACCTGGCCTTATTCGGAATGGGAGCCGCCTGGGGGGATTATGATAACGACTCGGACCTGGATCTCTATGTCACGGCCTACGGTCCCAACCATCTGCTCGAGAACGACGGCCACGGAACGTTTTCGGACGTGACCGAATCAGCCGGCGTTGGGGATACTCGTTTTAGCGCCGGCTGTGCCTGGTGCGACTACGACCGCGACGGCTGGATCGACCTCTATGTCTGTACCTATACGAAGTTCGAGTATCCGTCGCTCGAACCACCCGTCATTCCAGCAGGGGTCGTGAACCCGCACACCATCAACCCGTCATCGTATGAACCCGATACGAACTGCCTGTATCACAATCGTGGAGACGGGACATTTGAAGAAATCGCCGCCACGGCGGGTGTCGATGACCCGAATGGTCGATCGTTGGGTGTCACCTGCTTCGATTTTGACATCGATGGTTGGGTCGATCTGTATGTGGCCAATGATGTTTCTACGAACGCCGTTTTGCGCAACCGTGGAGACGGGACGTTCGAAGATATCGGGGCCAGTTCATTGGCTGCCGACTACCGGGGTGCCATGGGGATGGCTGTCAATGATCTTGACCACGATCGCGATTTTGATCTGTTCGTGACCCACTGGGAAGCGCAGGAGAATGCACTCTACCTCAACCAGTTTTCAGAAGTTGCTGAAGCGACCCTGGGATCCGGTGACGAACAACGTTTGTTCTTCACGGATTCCTCCGAGCAATTCGGCACAGGGCAGATTTCTCTGCGGACCGTTGGTTGGGCCACCAGTTTCGCCGACTTTGACAATGATGGTTTCGTCGATCTTTGGGTGGTCAACGGCAGTACATTGCAGTTCCCCGACGATGCCCGGCACATGGAACCGCAGCGCATGCACATCTTTCGCCAGCTGCCTCCCCGAGGATTCTTCGAAGTCGGTGTGGCGGTGTGCGCCGCTTTGGAAAAGCCCTTTGTGGGTCGAGGTGGTGCCGAAGCTGACTATGACGGCGATGGACGCGTTGACCTGGCGGTCGTCGTCCATGCCGGCCAACCGCTGCTGCTGCATAATACGTCGCCCGAACCAGGACACTGGATCACGGTCCGGTTGAGACAGACCGATGGCAATACTCAGGCTCTGGGTGCCGTCGTGCGTGTTGAAACCAGCGGAGTGGTTCAGTCTGCCCAGGTCGGCGCCTCGGGATCCTACCTGTCCCAACCCACGAACGATCTGCACTTCGGACTAGGCTCTGCCCAACAAGTCGACCGCCTGACGATCACCTGGCCTGACGGTCGGGAGCAACAGTTCGAGAATGTCGCCGCTGATCGATTGGTCGAGTACCACCGGTCCTGAACGGCGCCAAGAACCGCAATCCTCAGGGTAGCGCTTCGCGGCTGCCCCTAATCCCCTTTTCCGCTCGCCACAACAGCAGAAGAGTACCACGAAGGACACGAAGAGCACGAAGGTTCAGAGAACCTATCTTTTGATGCCGTCTTTCAGTTTGGCTACGTTGAAGTTCATCAACAGGCCCGTCTTGATGCCCGCCAGTTTCATGTAAGTCACTAATGGCGCCTCGTGAATCCCCTTGTATTCGACAGGCTGCGGATGCAATTGGAATGATATCCCATTCAGGCTCAGTTCGCGGGCCAGGCACTGTTCGTACGTG
>CAYNDU010000201.1:0-9385 GCA_964395615.1 uncultured Pirellulaceae bacterium
CATGGCTCGCCAGGTGACCGGGGGTTTCTGGCCGGCCCTTAGCCCCGCGGGCGTGCGGGCTGGGGCGTCCCCCCCCCGGCCCACCGCCGATCTCGGCTCGAAGAAACACTAACCGACACGTCACGTTCGATCCGATCCCACGCCCGTCTTTCGGGCCGCCTTTTCGGGCCCGCCTTTTCGGGCCCGCCTTTTCGGGCCCGCCTTTTCGGGCCCGCCTTTCGGGCCCGCCTTTCGGGCCCGCCTTTCGGGCCCGCCTTTCGGGCATTCGGACGTTTTTTGGTCTACGCATCGCGTTTCTGGCACGCCGATTGCACTCTTGTCCGCCCAGTGCACTGCGATGTGCCGAAGCCGTTCGCAGTGCTCGACGGGGCCGGAACAGGAAGAGTTCTTTTTGAAGTGAGGTAACGGAGCACGATCAGCGATAAGCTTCCTGCGAAAAACGCCAATATTTACCCTTGGAACAGGTGATGAGGCGGAACAGGTTCAACGAAGCGGAGCAGAAAAGAGGTCGACGGAACCTGGAGAAGTGGGCGGCAGAGAGGCCGCAGGAAACTTGATCGTGCGGATCACAGGCGAGGTGGGAACGACGCATTCAGCTGACTTCCCTCCTCGCCTGTACTTTCTTGCGTGTATCGAATCGATACACGTGTATTAATGTAATACACATACTTCCCCCCGTCAGAGTGGCCGCATCGGCCGCGTCTTGACGGCTTTTCTCGACAATTCCAGGCAGGATTTCGCCGCCGGGTTGATCCGCACCATGGCCCGTTCGTTGGTAAAGTAGACTGGTGTTGGCGAGAAATAGACGAGTACATTTTCGAGCATCAACCACTTAAGGGTGCGATCGGAGCGCGGTGCGACTCGGTTCGGACGTCATCGGTGCGACCAGGTTTGGAAGTCATCGGTGCGACACCGGGGGGGCCGTTGGAGCGTTTGCCTCAGGGCGTGTTGGAGGCCTGAGGTTGGGGATGCGATGTGGCCGGTTGTAGCAACTTCGACGGCATATCCGCGGGGGGATGTACACCCCACGTAGTTTGCGGGTCCAGAGTCTTGCGGCCGCGCCGTCTGGGACCGCTCCATCGGTGCGGTCATCGGAGCTGCGATCATCGGAACGTTGTTGGAAACTTCACCAAGGGACGTCGAGCATGCAGGTGACACGTAAAGACCGTTGGCCGGTTATCGCGAGCGGCACATCAGGCAGGCGGTGCCGACGATTGAGAGTCGTACGGCCGGCGATGGCCGGGTGGTTCTTTCTGGTAATCGTTGCGGTCGCCGCAACGGCATTGGGCCAAGGACGTTCCTCGCGAAAGACGGCCGATTTTGGATTGAAGCAGGTCGTGATGATCAACGAGTTGGTTGAGCGGGGATGGAAGGATTACGGCATCACGCCTTCACCGCCGGCGACCGACGGCGAATGGTGTCGTCGCGTATTTCTGGACGTGATTGGGCGCATTCCCACCGTGGAAGAATTGCGAGAGTACGTGACGAGTCGGGACAAGGACAAACGTCGCCAGTTGATCGATCGTCTCCTGCACGACGAGCGATACACGGAGGAATATGCTCGCAACTGGACGACGATCTGGACGAATCTGTTGATTGGTCGCAGCGGCGGGACCGAGCGGCGGAGTTTAACGAATCGCGACGGCATGCAGAAGTATTTGCGGGATTCATTTGCTCGCAACAAGCCCTACGATCGAATGGTATTCGAGTTGGTCACAGCGACGGGTTCGACGGCCCCCGGAACGGAGCATTTTAACGGTGCGACCAATTTCCTGGTAATGAAGGTAAATGAGGACAAGGCGACCCAGGCGACGGCCATGACGTCGAAGATATTCCTGGGAATGCAGGTTCAGTGCACGCAGTGTCACAACCATCCGTTTAACGACTGGAAGCAGCGCAAGTTTTGGGAAATGAATGCCTTTCTACGTCAGACGCGCGCGTTGAGGCGATTCAAGGAGGGAACGCGAACGATCGAGTCGGCGGAGTTGGTGAACGAAGATTTTGGGGGAGAGGGGCAAACGCCTGACCAGGCCGAAACCTATTACGAGTTGCGCAACGGCGAGTTACGCGTGGCGTACCCGGTATTCGTCGACGGCACGGGCGTCGGACGCAGCGGGTACGTGTCTGAAGTCGATCGACGAACCGAGCTGGGGCGTCTGGTCGTCAATTCCGAGAACCTCGAAAGGACGATGGTCAATCGGATGTGGGCTCATTTTCTGGGCTACGGGTTCACGAAGCCGGTCGACGACCTGGGCCCTCACAATCCCGCCTCTCACCCTGAATTGCTCAACGGCCTGGCAGCCGAGTTACGGAAGGCGAGTTTCAATTTGAAGGAATTGACCCGCTGGATCACGTTGAGTCGTGCCTACTCCCTGTCGAGTCGGACGAACACAACGAACGATGAGCAGGATGACCCGGCGCTGGGCGAACCACCGAAGTTCAGCCGATTCTATTTAAGGCAACTGGAAGCCGAGCAGCTTTATGAGTCGTTGTTGGTGGCGACGGAGGCTCATCGTACGCGTGGCAATTACACAGAGCAGGAGCAGGACAAGAGCAAATGGCTGCGGCAGTTCACGATCGCCTTCGGAACAGATGAGGGCGGTGAGACAACGACCTTCAATGGGACGATTCCCCAGGCCTTGATGATGTTCAACGGCGATTTCATTAAGAAGGCCATCGCCTTGGAGCCGGGCAATGTCTTGCGGACGGTGGCGGACGGGCCACTAGAGCCGGAGCAGAAGATCGAATACCTGTTCGAGGCTGGGCTGGGAAGACGGCCAAAGAAAGAGGAAATCATGGTCGCCAATCAATTGCTTCTGGCGCGGAAGGGAAGCGCTGCCGAGGCAATGCAGGACTTATGGTGGGCCATCCTGAATAGTAACGAGTTTATCATGAACCACTGATGTTGAACGGCAACGCTCGGGGTCGATCCCGTTCCGCCTGCAAACGAAAGCCCACAGCCTGCGGAGCCAATAGCCCTCGACGGATCGGCTGATCGCACGAGCCCGCGGAATACGACGCTCTAAACACTTGGAGAAGATACACCCATGAACCAAATGATACCGAACGGCATGACTCGCCGCCATTTTCTGTCACACCTGGCCGGCGCATCGGCCGCTCTTGCAACTCCGGCAATGATGTTCGGCGGCGCTCTCCAGGCTCACGCCGAAGAGTTGAAGAAACGTCAGAAGGCGGCCATTCTGCTCTGGATGGGAGGCGGCCCGTCGACCATCGATCTTTGGGATCTTAAACCGGGAGCTCCGACCGGCGGCCCGTTCAAACCGATCAGCACGAGCGGCGACGTTCAGATCAGTGAGCACCTTCCGATGGTCGCCAAACAAATGCACCACTTGTCGATCGTGCGTTCGATGAGCACTCGGGAAGCCGATCATACGCGCGGCCGGTACTATATGCATACGGGCTATGTGCCGAACCCGAACGTCGAGCATCCGAGTTACGGATCGGTCGTCGCACATGAACTGATCGATCAACGGCCCGAGCTGGAGATTCCGCCGTTTGTAACGGTGGGCGGGGGCAGCGTAGGCCCCGGATTCCTGGGGATGGCCTGGGCGCCCTTTACGGTCAGTAGTACCGGACAGGTCAGAAACCTGAAAATGGGACTCGACGATCAACGGCTCTACCAACGCATGGCGGCTCTCAACATGCTGGAGAATGAGTTTATATCCCAGCGTCGAGGGTCCGTGGCCGAGGATCACCAAAAGGTGCTCAAGAAGACGCTCAACTTGATGACCAGTAAACAGATGGAGTCGTTCAAGGTCGCTTCCGAACCGGAAAGCGTGCGGGAGCGATACGGCGAGAACAGCTTCGGACGCGGCTGCCTGATGGCTCGGCGACTGGTCGAGCAGGGCGTACCGTTTGTCGAAGTCGACTTCGGTGGCTGGGACAACCATCAGAATATCTTTCCGACGCTCACCGACAATAAGCTCCCGACGATGGATCGCGCAATGAGCGCACTGGTCGAAGACCTTGATCAACGAGGTAGGTTGCAGGATACGGTCGTAGTGTGGATGGGCGAATTCAGCCGGACGCCACGCATTAACGGCAACGCCGGTCGCGATCATTGGGCCCGGGCATGGAGCATCGTCATGGGGGGCGGGGGAATCCAGGGCGGTCTGGCCGTCGGCAAGACCAACGAGGATGGCACACGCGTGTTGACCGATCCCTATTCGGCCGAGGATGTGATGGCATCGGTCTGCCGAGCGCTGGGCATTTCACTGGACACAACGTTCACCAGCCGAAGCGGCCGCCCGATGAAAATCGCCAACGGAGGGAAGGTGATACGGGAGCTGTTTGCCTGATCCCGTGAAAACTGCCTGCGACCGATGCAATGAACGAGCGAAGTATCGCGCGGCAGGGGGGGCCCCCATCGCCCGTCGTCTGCCCCGACTGATCGCTCTGCTGCTTTGCCCTCGGGCGAAAAGAAGCCGCTGCCGTGCCCGAACGCGGCCATCTCCCGCTCGACGTGTCACGGGCCGAGCCGGCACGATCGGTCACAAAGCGCACGCTGGACGCACCACTCTGGCACGGCCTATAATTGGGGCATTCGTTGGCGTTCAGGGTGCGATCAGATCCGGCGGTGGATCAAACCACGCTGTTGCGCGACAGGTGCTGCCTGACCGGCATCAGGCCTTGTACTGAGCACTTCCGCTTTTTTGTGGGATGAACGCGGGAGATGATCCGGCGGTCGTTCGATCGATAGCCGGGTCTTCGCTACGGTCGAATCGCTCGGCAACGAGCCGTTTTTTTTGAATGAGCGCTCCGGAATCGGTTTTCGTGGTCGTTCTTTCTCGTCCGGCCGCGAGAGTGAGTGAGTACTTTTCTCTCTTCAGTTCGCTTAGATTAAGAACGATGAATACTGGATCTGCCACCAGTCGGTCCGCGGGCTTCGACCCGTCGCGTCTGATACAGGAGCATCAGAAATCGATCTGGCGGTACTTGCGCGCGATTGGATGTTCGACGACCGAAGCCGATGATTTCACTCAGGAGACGTTTCTCACCGTATTCGAGCGACCCTTCAACGATTTTTCGCCGAAGGCCACCTCGGCCTATTTGCGACGAGTCGCTTACAACCTCTACGTAACGCACCAGCGTCGTGCTCGGCGAGTGTTACCGGTCGAGAACATTGAGCAGTTTGATGCGGACTGGCGGCAGTGGATGGATGATCGCGACGGCGACGATCTGACGGACGCGCTGAAACAATGTCTACGGCATTTGTCCGATCGCGCTCGGCAAGCGCTGGACATGAGGTTTCGTGACCGGTCGCGCCGGACCGATATTGCGGCCGCCTTGAATATCACGGAGCATGGTGCCAAGAATCTCATGCAGCGGGCCAAACAGCAGCTGCGCAAGTGTATCGAGTCGAAGCGAAGATGAAATCGGACTACCATCAGCGAATTCTGGACAGTTGCTTACGGGAGGTGATCGGCGGACGAACGCCGCCGGACCTGTCGCTGCAGATTTTGCAGGCCTGGGCGGAACGCCAGTCGGACAGCCACAAGACGACCGTTGTCGATTTGCAGGAGACGAGTGACGAAATCGAGCCGGCACCGGTTCGACCGTTAGTGGTGGTTGAGAATGTCGAATCTCTGGGCAAGCGTGCCGAGCCGTCCGACATAGAGATGCCAAGCTCGCGAACCGGGCTGGGCCACATGCCCAGTTTATGGCTGGCGGCAAGTTTAGTGTTGGCAGTCTCCTTCGCTTGTTACGTGCTCTGGACACCCGATTCTCGGTTAGCGAAGTCGTCGTCGAGCGACTTGAGCGGTAGCAAGCAATCCCGCGCCGACCAGGGGCGACATGCATCCGGCCCTTCGGATCCCACCGAGCAACGCCCGGCGACCATGGAAAAGGGGGCAACGCTGGATGGAACGGATCGCGATCGGACGGCGAGCGCGGATGCTCCGAGTTCTTCATCCGTGTTCGACCAGCGGCCACCCTTTGGGAGCGAGGATCCCACCGGCCCGACGTTGCGCTCGCCGCCCGCCGCCGCCCACTCGGTGGCTCGACTTTCCGAACAACAGATTCTGAACCAAATCGATGGGGCGGTCGAGCGGGTTTGGATGGAGAGACAACTAACACCGACCACAACCGCCGGCGATGCCGAATGGTGCCGGCGGCTCTACTTGCGCTTGCTGGGTCGGATCCCGCAAGTGGACGAGTTGAACGAGTTCCTTGCCGATGCCGAATCGTCGCGTCGTATCGATCTGGTCGATCGATTGTTGAGTGCTCCCGAGTACGCCGAAGCCTACGCCGACCACTGGTCGGTCGTCTGGGCAAATATGTTGGTCGGACGAACGGGCGGGCTCGGGCGTTCGCTTGGTCACCGGGACGGACTCGTCCGTTATTTGCGAGACTCGCTGCTGGAGAACAAGCCGATTGACGAGCTTGTTTTCGATCTGATTGCCGCCCAAGGGTCGGCCGCGCCGGACCAGCCCGAGTTCAATGGTGCCGTGAATTTCTTACTCAGCAGCTGGAGTTCCAAGGGGGAGTTGGCTGCCGCACGCGTCGGGAGCCTGTTCCTTGGTAGATCCCTGAAATGTGCCGAGTGCCACAATCACCCGACCCATGAATGGACACAGGAGGATTTCTGGCAGTTGGCAGCCTTCTTTCGACAAATGAGGTCCGAGGGCCAACGCGAGAATCGGCGCCTGGTAAACCGCGATTTTCTCGGCGATGGACGCGGGTCTCGCGACGGCGAGATCTATTTTGAGCGCCCCAACGGTGAGCTGCGAGTGGCGTTCCCCGTCTTTCCCGATGGGCAACAGGCTCCTCAGGACGGTCGGCTGGCACATTACGATCGGCGCACGGCGTTGGCACAGTGGATATCCGCGAGCCGTGAAATGCCGGAATCACTGGCCAACCGGCTCTGGAAGCATTTCCTCGGCCACGGCCTCGTCAATCCGCTCGATGAAATCCAATCCCAACACTCATGGCCGGAGGGCCGTGAGGTGCCTCCAAGTCCGAGCGACCTCGACGCAGTCATCACACTGCTCGGTTCGCAATGGGCGGCCCACGAGTACGATGCGAAACAGCTGACTCGATGGATTGTCCTCAGTCGACCGTTTTCTTTGTCGAGTCGCGTAACGGCGAGTGCGTTGGCCGATGATCCGTTAAGTGGCCCACCGGCCTTCAGTCGATACTACACGCGCCAACTCGAACCTGAAGAAGTCTACCGGTCGTTACTGGTGGCCGCGAACACCAAGTTCCAAACGCGAATCGAGTTAGCCAAGGACCGACAGAAATGGCTGGGGCAGATCATCGAATCGATGGGCACGGATGGTGGTGAGGAGCGTTCGAAATTCGACGGCGGCATTGGCCAGACACTTCTATTAATGAATGACCGACTGGTGCGCCAGGCAACGGCTCCGGACAGCGGCTCTGTGCTGGCATTAGTGCTCAAGAGCAAAATGTCCTTCGATCAACGCGTTGAACACCTTTTCCTGGCTGCCGTCGCTCGACAGCCGACCGATCGGGAACGCCGCGCGGTCGGCCGGATCGCTCGATCGCGACGTGACGAACGAAGCGCCCTGCAGGATATCTGGTGGGCGTTGCTCAACAGCAACGAGTTCATTCTCGACCACTAGTGCTTTGACAACTTTCAACGTTGGGGTTGGCCGTCGCGCAACTCGTGGTGTGGCGACAAGCTCGGATTTGGCCAACCCCAAAAATAAAAATGGACAAAGCACTCGCCTGACCGTGGCAATGTTCAACCATTGAACGTCTCCACCGGTGAACCGTCGCTGGTAGTCGAATTCTCAACGAGCCATGATTGACCTCTTATTGTCAGGGTTGTGATCTGGTAGGGTAGCGTCAGACGCTGCCCGCTCCATCCACGCTGCATCCCATCGAGATCCCGCCCGGCCATGTCGCAGATTCCGAGCCAACCGGTCCGTCCCCCGTCTCTGGTCGAAGCGACTGGAACGGTGGGGCCCGTGCTGCGTCTGGCGTGGCCCGTTCTGGTCGAGCAACTCCTGGTCATGATGGTTGGGCTGGTCGATTTATGGCTGACCGGAAAATACCTGCTGCCACCTCATCTTGCGGCCATTGGATTGATGTCTTATGTGTTGTGGCTGATTCCGTGCATGTACGGGATTGTCGCTATTGGAGCACTGGCACTGATTGCCCGCTACGTCGGTCGCGGCGATCACGAGAAAGCGTCGCTTGTGGCGAACCAGGCGATGTTGGCCGGCACGATATTGGCAGCCAGCATCACGATGTTGGTCTGGTTGGGAGCCGGCCCGTTTATCAGTCTGATCCGATTGCCGGCGGATTCTGTGGCGCTGGCCGAGCAATACATGGCGACAATCACGCCCATTCTGCCGTTGATGATGGTTCAGATTGTGGGGATCGCTTGTTTACGAGGAGCAGGAGACACCTTCAGCGGTTTCGCCACGATGGCGCTGGTCAACGTGGTGAACATCACGGTTGGGGCTTCACTGGTAATCGGTTGGGGGCCAGTCCCTCGATTGGGGTGGCCCGGATTGGCGATCGGCACCGCGTGCGGATATGCCACGGGAGGTTCGGTGGTGTTCCTTTTGCTCGCACGGGGCCGATGGGGACTTCGATTACGCTGGTCGGATTTCTCCTGGGACCGCGACCTGATGCGGAGAATGTTGAAGGTTGGCTTGCCGGGCGGCATTGATCAAACGGCCGTCGTTTGTTGCCACTTGTGGTTTCTTTCCATCATCAACTCGCTGGGCACTTTGCCTGCGGCCGCTCATGGACTGGCCGTGCGCATCGAGTCGCTTGCCTATCTGCCGGGAACGGCATTTCAAGTGGCGGCGGCGACAATGGCCGGCCAGTACTTGGGCGCTGGGGACCGGCGCAGAGCGATGCGAAGCGTTCTGTTGTCGCTGTTCATCGGTGGCGGGCTCATGATGACCGCCGCCATCCTGTTCTTCTTTGGTGGCCACGTTCTGACCGGAGTATTTCTCGGCCAGAACACGGCCGAAACGGCCAAGCTTACGGTTCCTCTGCTGAGAATCGTGGCCGTGGCGATGGCTCCGTTTGCGGTGAGCATGATTCTGGTTGGTGGACTTCGCGGTGCGGGTGATACACGATGGCCGTTGTTGTTTACGATCATCGGATTTGTCATGGTCCGAATCCCGCTCGCGTACATTCTGGCCTGGGATCGGGTCGTTATCCCTGGACTCGACATCGTTATCCCCGGTTTTTCATTGGGCGTGATTGGCGCCTGGTATGCCATGTGCACGGATGTCACGCTGCGCAGTTTCCTGGTCTCATGGCGTTTTCTGCACGGCGGGTGGCAAAGGGGTGCAGGAACGGACTTTTTTTAGGTGGACGTATTCAGCGAGATCTTGACGTTCGGGCGATTGGGATTCCCTGGGTGTTCTTCCAGGTGTTTCCG
>CAYNDU010000202.1:0-6325 GCA_964395615.1 uncultured Pirellulaceae bacterium
CTGCTCCTAACGTTAAACTGATAATGGAAACTTCAGTGAATAATCCCGGTTAGCGCCCGACGGGGGCAAGCGCCCGGACGGGGGCAAGCACGTTCGCAGCGGGAGGTGTGGGGGAGAAGTGCCTGTGCGGCTCGCTCGACTGCCTAATCAGATATGAGAGACAGGCCGGCATCGATGTACTGGCCCCCTGACGACTGATGGCAATGGATGGCGATGGTGTTGGCCCCGGCGCGCAGCGCGGCGACCGCCTCCGCGCTCAGGGGCGTCAATCCGTAATCGCGGGAGTAGCCGGTCAGTTTCTTCACGAGCCGTCCGTTGAAGTAAACCTCGGCATCCTCGTCATGATGGACGGACAGTGTCAGCTCACTGTCCGCCGGCAGGCCGTCCAGCGGGAAAGATCGCCGGATCCATATATCACTCGTCGTCCATTCGGTCTTGACGACGGCCCCGGGAGTGCCGTTCGAGCCGAAACCGGCCGGACCGGTTTTCCAGCCTGAATCATCAAAATCCGGCTGCTGCCAATTCGTATCTGGAGTGTCGAAGGTATAGTGCCAAAGCTGAGGATCGTGCTCGGACGTCGGCACCAGCGTCTTCACGACGGGCGGCGGCAAGTAGAGCTTGCGAGCTGCCTCGGCAATTCGCTCGACGTCCATCTTGTTGACGGCTCGATCGTAAGTCATCAGCCCGTTTATTTCGATCTCGACGTCGGTCGTTTGCGTATAGACGGCCGCGGAAAGTCCCTGGCCGATGAGCGGTCTTAGTTGAGCGAGCAGGTCGACATATGCGTCGGTCAGCTCCTGCGGAGTTGTAAAGGACCGGTATCCCCAGCTCTTTTCCGCCAGCCACGTGTGGCCTTTGACGGGCAGCCCGAGCCCGCCAAACTCACCCAACACGACCGTTCGGTGACTCTCCACGGGTCGAACGGCTGGGCCGGGGTACTTGTGCATGTCGGACAGATCACCGCTTCCTTCGTTCGACCATCCGCTGGCCTCGTTGACAAGACGCGAGGGATCATATGCCTTGATCCACTGCGCGACGTCGGCCGTATCGTGCTGCCCCCACCCTTCATTAAATGGCACCCAGACGACAATGGATGGGAACGAGTGGAGTGCATCGATCATGGCCTTCAGTTCACGGCGGTAGTTGATCTTGGATTCTTCGCTGTTTCCCACATTGCCCGACGGCATGTCCTGCCACACCATAAGCCCCAGGCGATCGCACCAGTAGTACCATCGGGCCGGCTCGTACTTGACGTGCTTTCGCGCCAGGTTCATACCGAACTTCTTGGTCATCACGATATCGTATTTGAGCGCTTCGTCGGTGGGAGCCGTATACAGGCCGTCCGGCCACCACCCTTGGTCCAACGGACCGTACTGGAACAGACGTTTATGATTGAGCGTCAGGCGCAGGACACCCTGGTCGTCCTTGGCGAGTTCGATCTGGCGCATACCAAAGTACGACTCGATTCGATCGACGCTTCGCCCGTCACGTTGCAGCGTCACATGCAGATCGTACAAGAAAGGCTGATCGGGCGACCAGAGTCTCGGCTGCGGCACGTTGAGTTCGATCGGCTCTCCAACGTTGCCGCTGGCCTTGGCCGGCGTTACTCCGTTCCCATCAGCCTGCAGAATGACGTCGCCCGAATCGGTGGCTGTGACCGTAACCACGACGCGCTGATGATCGATGTCGGGTACGATTTTGATGCCCTGAATATACGAAGCCGGAACAGGCTCCAACCAGACAGTCTGCCAGATACCGGTCACGGCGGTGTACCAGATGCCTCGCGGTTTGAGCACCTGTTTCCCTCGAGGTTGATACGCCTGATCGGTCGGATCCCAGGCGGCGACGACGAGCGTATTCTCTTTCGCGTTCAGAGCGGACGTAATATCGAGAGTGAACGGGTCATATCCGCCGCGGTGCGCGCCGACCATTTGACCGTTGATCCACACGGTTGCCTGCCAGTCGACGGCTCCGAAGTGCAGGAGAAGCCGGCCGCCTTCGGCGAGACGAGGCGTGGCGAACGTGCGACGATACCACAACTTCTGCTCGGCCGTTACCGGTTTTCCGACGCCACTGAGTGCCGATTGCACGGCAAAAGGCACGAGGATTTGCCCGTCCCAGTCAGAACGATCGGCAACGCCGGAGGCGACTGCCCCGCCAGGTTGTTCGGCATCTTTCGGCCGGATGGCGTAGTCCCAAAGTCCATTCAAATTCACCCACTTCGACCGCACCATTTGCGGTCGAGGGTATTCGGGCCAGGCGTTTTCGGGTGTCACGTCCTTTGCCCAGCGCGTTTGGATGGGAATAGACGCCGGACGCCAGGGTTCGTCGGCCGTCGCACGGAATGCGTTCGACGCCATGGCATGGCACGCAATAAGACAAAGGACCACCGCCCGTCCAAGTCGTGTTTTCATCATGGTCTCGTCCTTCACGGGATGTGCGCGGATCACTTCGCATTCTGCCGCAATGCCCTGTATTGTAGCCGATTCTCACCACGTCGGGCTGCCCGGCCACCGAGCCGGCGCACCGATCGGCTCCCGACGACCCACGAGGTCCGTCACTTCAAGGCGCTCGGCAACCGATTCCCGCGTCGGGGGCGCGTCCCCACGTCGCGCGTAGAATCGGGTAGACTACAACCTGCCGGGCGGCAACGGAACATCCGCACCGGCTGGGGTCGCTCGAGAGTTTCATTGATACATGCCATCAAGAGATATCACCATGAAAAACACGTTGCTGTGTCTTGTTGCGATTGCCGGTATTTCACTGCCGGAGGTCGGGGCCTGCGCCGCCGATCGACCGAACGTGGTCTTCGTTTTGGTTGACGATTACGGTTGGCGTGACGTCGGCATTGAGGGGAGCACTTTTTACGAAACGCCGAACATTGATCGGTTGGCTCAAAGTGGCATGCGATTTCTGCAGGGCTATGCGACTTGCCAGGTCTGCAGTCCTTCCCGAGCCAGCATCATGACCGGTAAGTTTACGGCACGACATGGAATCACCGACTGGATTGGCGCGGCGGAAGGTACCGGATGGAAGCGAAACACCAGGCTGTTACCGGCTCGCTACGTGCGTAATCTTCCCGCCGGCGATACGACGTTGGCCGAGGCATTTCAGGCGGCCGGCTATCGCACATTTTTTGCCGGCAAGTGGCACCTCGGCAGCAAGGGCTCGTGGCCAACGGATCACGGGTTTGATGAGAACGTGGGCGGTTTTGACGCCGGCAGTCCGAGGGGAGGGTATTTCTCTCCGTTCAAGAATCCGAATCTGGCCGATGGCCCGGCCGGACAACCGCTGCCACGACGGCTTGCCGAAGAGACTTGCCGCTTTATCGAGGCTAACGGGAAGAGTCCCTTCCTGGCCTACCTGGCTTTCTATTCCGTCCATGCTCCCATTCAGAGTACCGAAGCACTTTGGAAGAAGTACCGAGACAAGGCGGCCGCCATGCCGACGCCCGATCATCGATTTATCATCGATCGAACGTCGCCGGTCCGGCAGGTTCAGGATCACCCGGTTTACGCGGGGATGGTTGAGGCGATGGACTCGGCGGTTGGCATGGTATTGGACACCCTTGATCGGCTTGGGCTGGACGACAACACGATCGTCGTGCTGACGGGTGACAATGGAGGAGTGTCGGCTGGCGACGGAAAGGCCACGTCGAATCTCCCGCTGCGAGGCGGCAAGGGGCGACAATGGGAAGGTGGAATCCGAGAACCGTTCTATATTCGATGGCCGGGTGTCGTGCCGCCCGGCTCTACCACTCGCGTGCCGGCCACCGGGGCCGACTTCTTCCCCACGCTTCTCGATATGGCTGGCCTCGATCTCATGCCCGACCAGCATGTCGACGGGATGAGTCTGGTGCCCGTTCTCAAAGGTGGGACCTTGCCGCCACGTCCGCTCTACTGGCACTACCCTCATTACGGCAATCAGGGTGGCGAACCCTCCTCGATCGTACGGGAAGGGGAATGGAAGTTGATCCATTACTACGAGGACGGGCGTGACGAGCTGTACAACTTGAAGACGGATCCGATCGAGCAGACCGATCTCGCCGCTCGGCAACCGCAGCGAGTGCGCGCCATGGCCGATCAATTAACGCACTGGTTGAGGCAGGCCGGTGCCAGGTTCCCTGTGCCGAATCCCGGATTCGATGCCGCCAAATACGCTCAACAGCAGCGGCAAATTCGGACGACTGGGATCAGTAACCTGGAAAAACAGGCCGCACGATTCCTGCAGAAGGACTATGACCCGGGCAATCGCTGGTGGGGCTCTACCGTGGACGACTGAACACCGAGTTCAACGGCGCTTTCGGGGCAGCTCATTCCACCAGCGGCCGTAAATGCTCGATGCTCGCGGCGGCCTGGTCGATGGTCCCGCATTCGACGCTGAAGACAATCTCCTCGCAATCGACGGTCTTGCAAATCGCGACGACTTGAGCCCAGTCAATCACTCCTTCACCGCAGGCGCAGCCGACGGGTGTGCCGGTGACTTTCCCGCGCTCGTCTTCGGACTGGCTTACGGAGATGTCCTTAGCGTGCAAGTGGACGAGCCGGGTCTTGACCCGTTCGAGCCACTGGTAGGGATCATGGCCGCACAGGTAGCTATTGCCCGTATCGAAGTTGATCCCGATCGCCGGCGAGTCGACCAGTTCGTAGATGCGGTCGAGTCCCTCTGGCGTTTGCGTGTATTGCTGATGTGGTTCGATTCCGATCACAATGCCTCTCGGCTCGGCCACACGAGCCGTTTCCTGCAAAACGTAGCGCATCAAGACATGGTCTTCCTGTTCGGTCGTCCAGTCGGGTTTTGGTCCTTCATCCGTATTGACGATCTTGGTACCGATTTCGCCGGCAAACCGAACGGCCTGTTTCAGGTACTCCGTTCCAACCTCCGGTTTGCACAACGGAGTGTGACTGGAAAGTCCGGAGACTTTGATATTGGCCTCTTGGCAGGCGTTCTTGATGCGCAACGGATCGTCGAGCATCGAGACGCTGTGAAAATAGCCAGCCTCACTCAACAACTCGCGCCCCCAGTGGACCATCGGCTCGACATATTCGTAGCCTAACTCGGCCGCTTTCTGCACGCCCCATTCGAACGACTTGTCGTCGTGGCGCACATATTCCATATTCACACCGATTGCGATTCGTGCCATGTTTTTCGGCCTTTCAAGTAGTAGAGTATCTGTCTGAACGACGTGCGTCGACGCACTCAACGTGTCTCCGAACCGGCCGGGGTCCCGTCCGATCCCATCGGAGGACTGGTGACTCCCGTTTCTTCCAGGCGTACGTGTTCAAGCGACGACATCCCGCGAATACGCTCGGCTGAGACGTCCGTTACACCGAGATTTCCACGCAGATCGAGCTGTTTAAGCCGAGGCAACAAGTCAGCAAAACAGGCAGTAACATCGTCGGTCAGGTATCCATTTGTAATGGTCAGTCGTGTTAGCGTCAGGCCCCCCGATCTGCTCTTCGCCAGTTCGGTGAGAAACGACCCGGTCACACTCAGGTCGCGCAGTGCCAATTGAGACAACTTGCCAAGCTGTCCGATTACGGTCAGACCTTCGTCCGTAATCCCGTAACACCGGGCAATCGTCAGTCCTGTCAAACCCATTGCCGGCCGCTCATGAGCCACCCATTGCCCCAGGCCTTCATTCGTAATCTCGGCGTCCTCTACCGAGAATGACTGCAGCGCAGGCAGGTCGGCGACGATCGCAAGCACGGCATCGTCGACGCCCGGTCCGCCGATTTTCAGATCCGACAGGCCTTTCCAATCGGCCAGGAGACGATAGTCTTCCCGCCCCAGCTGCCCGGAGTGTCTCAGATCGAGCGCCCGAAGTGTCTTCACGTTGCGCAACGCCTGAATGGACGCACCGCTGATCCCGCTCATTTCGATCAGAGCGACGACCTCGACATGGGGACAGGCGGCGATCGACTGAACGCCGGCGTCTGTGATGCTGCTGAGTCGACGTAGCGTGACGCGCCGCAATTCGGGATTCGCGCCCACCACTTCCGCCAGTCCTTTATCGTCGAGGGGTACATCCTGCAGGAACAACTCCTCAAGTTGGCAAAACGATTTGAGCAGCCGTAACGAATCCGCCCCCACGTTGTTTACGGCCAACCGCAGCGTCTTGACACCGGGAAAACAGGAGGCTGCATTCAAGAGCCGATCATCTGCCGAAACCCGATCACTGGCCATGTCAATGAGCACGGTCCGACCGTGTCGATCCGTTTCGATACGTGCGCCGGCCTGGCTCATGACATCCAACGCTTCCTTCTGAACGCCGGTAAGCGTCGGGACGACAGTAAGCGTCGGGACGCCAGTAAGCGTCGGGACG
>CAYNDU010000202.1:6425-9319 GCA_964395615.1 uncultured Pirellulaceae bacterium
CAGTAAGCGTCGGGACGCCAGTAAGCGTCGGGACGTCGGTCGGTACGCCGTCACGAGTTTCGTTTGAATCGCTCGGGGCGTGGTCCGGCGCGGCCTGCGGAGTGCATCCTGCGGCAAGCAGAGCAGCGAGGACGACGGGGCAACCGAATCGCGTGATCAAGGTGTCTACCGTGGCGGGGGGCGAGAGCATTTCATCGACAACCTGGCGAATGCCCATCAATCACCGGATGGGCGAACCACTCGGCGTTTAATGTACGTCCGCCAGTCATTCACTACAAGCCGCCTGGAGTCCGACAAACAACCCCCGAGCTCCATGCCGGCGACGGCAATTGGAATGAGCCCCGTCTTAAAGAGCCCCGTCTTAAAGAGCCCCGTCTTACTGGGCGGCAGGAGCGGCAGGGTCGAAGACTGTTGACGAGGAGGGCACGACAATCGGTGCTGCCAACTTGGATTGAGCCATCGATTTGAGTGCCAGTTTATCGACCTTGCCGGAAGCATTTCGTGGTAGCTGATCGAGGGACTCGAGCCGCGTCGGTACCTTGTGACTGGGTAACTTCAGCTTGCACCAGCGCAACAGCTCCGCCACGTCCGCATTCGCATCCGGCTTGAACGTGACGAAAGCGACAATCGCTTCGCCCAGCATTTCGTCGGCCACACCGACCACCGCCGACTCATGCACGGCCGTGTGTTCGGCAAGTTTTTCTTCGATTTCTTTGGGTGCGATCCTGTGTGCACCGGCTTTGATCATTTCCCGTTTCCGTCCGACGATATAGAGAAAGCCCTCGGCGTCGCGCCGAGCGAGGTCACCGGTATGGTATCCCGCCTGGTCGATTACTTCGGCGGTGGCCGGCTCGTCGTCCCAGTATCCTTCCATGATATTCGGGCCACTGGCGACCAGTTCTCCCTCCTCATCCACATTGGTTTCCGTACCGTTTTCGCGCAGCACGCGTAGGTCGACACCGGGAATCGCCTTTCCGATACTTCCAGCCTTGTCCGGCAGACAGGAGGGATCGAGGTAGGAGAGTCGGGCCGCCGCTTCGGTGGCACCATACATGATGAATACGTTGCGACCCGGAATCGCCGCACAGAGTCGTCGTTGCAGTTCCGGCGCCATGGCGCCACCCGCTTGAGTCACATACCGCAGGTGCGTCAAATCGCGATGTTCGAAATTGGATCGATTGAGCAGAATAGCGAACGTCGACGGAACGCCGGAAAGGCCCGTCGCTTCACTCGACTCCAACGTGTCAAGAGCCGTTTGCGGGAATAGGAACCGGTTCTCGATGACGACGGATCCGCCCACGGCAACGTGCGTGTTCAGAAGCGACTTGCCATACACGTAGTGAAACGGCAGTATGACCAACACGCGATCGTCGCGGGTCAGCTCCAGGTAAGAGGTGATGGAACGGGTATTGGCCACGACATTGCGGTGGGTCAGTGTGACGCCCTTAGGGCTACCGGTGCTGCCCGACGTATAGACAATTGCCGCGCGCGCTTCGGGCGCGATACGGACCTTCGGTCGATCTAAGGAACATTGATCGTTAATGTCGTCCCAATCGAACAGAGTCGTGTTACCGACTTTCGATTCGATTCCGTCCCATTCGTCGCGATGTCCGAATACGAAGGCGAGGTGTGTCGTGTCGAGACTGCGGGCATGTTGCCTGAGCATGCGGCGGCCGGAAACCAGGCCAACCGCCCCACATCGCTCGAGCAGATCCATGTGATCACACCACCGCCCGGCCGCGTTGAGTGACACCACAATGGCACCCGTTTTGAGAATGCCGTAGTACGCGGAAATGTAGAATGGCGAATTCACCGCCAGCAAACCGATTCGATCTCCCAAACGGACACCTTGGCGCATCAGTGCCTGGGCGATTCGATTGGACTCGCGCTCGATATCGGAGTAGGAGGCCGATTCTTGTCGATCCATTACGAGGATTCGGCTCGGATCTTCGTCGGCCTGCCGTTCCAGAAGTTGGTGAATCAGCATAGTACTTTCCGTTGTTGGAATACTCGATCGGTCTGAGAACAGGGCTACCTGCCCAGCCGGAAAAACTCTGTCTACAGCTCGTCACCGCCCGGCTCGTCACGAACCAGCAACGGTCGAGCGTGCAGATAACGGGCCACCCGACGTTTGGCGTCGATGTCGCGGAAGACTCGATTCACTTGATCTTCCGTCCGATCGATGGCGACGGCGACTTCCGCGGCGGGAATCTCATGATTCTTGCCGAACAAACAGGCATCCATTTGCTCGTAGGGCAGCGAGAAGAAGAACTCCTCCTGCGTCTGTTCCAAGGAATACGTGTCGGTGGTAGGTGTCCGGCGCCGAATCTCCTCTGGAAGGTCCAGATGATCGGCCAGTTGGAAGACCTGTGTCTTGTAAAGGTGAGCAATCGGCTTGAAGTCCGCGGCACCGTCGCCCAGCTTCACGAAGAAACCCTGGTCGTATTCGAGCAGATTCGGCGTACCGGCGACGGCATAATGCAATCGATCGGCATGGTAATATTCCATCATCTTGCGAACTCGCTGCTTGAAGTTCGTAGCGGCCACGACTTGCTGGTAAACGTCCAACGGCATGCGACAGCGAGAGACACTGCCGTCGGGTGACTGTATTACCGCCGAGAAGACCCGGTAGGGCGAGTCGCCGAAGAGGCTGGGGAGTGCGATTTTCCATCGGCACTCTGGAGTGAACGGTGGAAACACCTGGGCGAGCGCCTGGTTACGACGGGCATAGCAACCCGCCCCCTCCAGGGCAGCGGCAATGTTCTCCGTCGTCGTTTCGATACCCAGTTTTTCGGCCAGCAGTTTTCCCAGGCGCAGGCTGTCATCCGACGAGTCACGCTCAGGCATGAAGATGCCGAACACACGGTCGGCACCCAAGGCTCGGACAGCCAATG
>CAYNDU010000203.1:0-9306 GCA_964395615.1 uncultured Pirellulaceae bacterium
TCAAGATCGCGCTGAATAATACGTCCACCCAAAACGAGCCCGTTCCTGCACCCCGCGCTCGGCGTATCCCAGATCGCCTGCAATCGGGTACGGTTCGATCGAGGCTGTATCGGAAGGGCGGCAACCGGTCGATTAGCCGCGCTGGTCGATTGGGACGTAATCCCTTTGAGTGGCACCGATATACAACTGCCGAGGTCGGTAAATGTGCGAGTTCGGATCGATGCCGACCTCGCGATACTGGGCGATCCAACCCGGCATTCTGCCGATGGCGAACATTACCGTGAACATGTCCTGCGGAATGCCGATCGCTCGCAGGATAATTCCACTGTAGAAGTCGACGTTGGGGTACAGCCTTCGCTCGACAAAATACTCGTCGTGAAGGGCCGTTTCTTCGAGTTTCAACGCAATGTCCAGCAGAGGGTCCTGGACGTGCAACTGTCGTAGCACATCGTCACACGATCCCTTGATAATTCGCGCCCGGGGATCAAAACTCTTGTAAACTCGGTGCCCGAACCCCATGAGCCGCGTTTGATTCTGCTTGTCCTTGACCTTGGCGATGTAGGATTCAATCGTCTCGCCGCTGTTTTGAATCTGGGACAGCATCTGAATCACGCGTTGATTCGCTCCTCCGTGCAGGGGGCCCCACAGGGCGCACACCCCGGATGCGATGGAAGCGTACAGATTGGCCTGGGCGGACGCCACCATCCTGACCGTCGACGTCGAACAGTTCTGCTCATGATCGGCGTGCAGGATCAACAGTTGCTCTAATGCACGGGCAACCTCCGGCGTCGGTTCGTACGGGTCGTTGGGACGACTGAACATCATGTGAAGGAAATTCTCGACATAGCTCAGGTCGGGGCGCGGATACTCCACCGACTGACCTTTTGATTTCTTGTACGCGGCCGCCACGATCGTTCGGACTTTGCTCATCAATCGAGCTGCCGGCTCCAAGATGTTCTCGGCCTCACGACCTTGCTTAGCCTGGCTGAACTTGGGATCGTAACAGCCGATTGCATTGATCATTGCCGATAAGATGGCCATCGGATGCGAACCGGTCGGGAACCCTTGAAAATGGTGCATCATGCTCTGGTGGATAAATACGTTGTCCGCCATCAGCGCTCGGAAGCTGTCGAGTTCGGCTGTCGACGGCAATTCACCGAAGATCAGTAGATAGGCCACTTCGATGAACGAAGACTGGGCCGCCAACTGCTCGATCGGGTAGCCGCGGTGCCGGAGAATGCCCTTTTCTCCGTCAATAAAGGTGATTTCGCTGCGGCAGGAGCCGGTGTTTCCGTAACCCGTATCCAAGGTAATGGCCTTCGTCTGGCTGCGCAACGCCGAAATGTCGACGGCCACCTCTCCCTCGGAACCGACTTCGACGGGCAGGTCACACGATTGGTCTCGAAACGTCAGGTGTGCGTTATTGTCGTTCATGATGCCTCAAATACGTTTAGCGGAGTGATGAGAATCCGTCGCGGCAAACGGTCGAACTCAAGCCAACTGAAGGGCGGGAACTGCCACATCGTGCGGTCCCAGCGTGAAATCCGGGCAAGCCGCCATTTTATCCACATTTCATACCCTTTGCCACTAGACCCACCGACGGATTTCCTAGATCCCGCAGAAGAAATCGGTATGGAAATCAGGCTGGGCCCCGCTGCACCAATTCGACCATTGGTCCATGATCTGCCGGTAACGCGGGCATTGGAGAATGGCGGAGCAACGTGGGACGACCGTCTCGACGTAGCGTTTCAATTGATCGGGATCAACGTCGTCCGAGGCATGGCGGGCAGTGGAAGAGAGTCGCGCGATCAACAGAGCGATGCGGACCAGGGCGGCCGGATGGTCCTCAACCCGCAACTCTCGGCGGGTAGCCTGCAGGACTTCGAGCGCGCGATCGACTTGCCCCCTGTCAACCAGCAGCCTGGCCTGCGCGACACGAGTGAACTCGGATCGATCGCCGAAGAATTCTCCGATCGACTGGAGTCCTGCCGTGGAATTTAGAAGCGATTCCGAACGATCATAGTTGCCGACGCGTCGAAAGGCCTCGGCCAATTCGGCAGATACACGGCAGTATTCGAGCGACGATCGCCGATCGGTTCGCAGTTCGGACAAAGCGCGTTCATACTCTTCCACGGCAGCATCTACCTGGCCGTCGCACATTTGCTGGTAGGCACTCGACGCGAGCAGACTGCCTGATTGCGGCAATTGGGTGAGGAGCGGGACTTCGGAGTTTCTCCATCGATTGAGCCATAGGTTCAGATCCTCGGGAGCGACCAGGCCGAGGAATCGGAGCGTGACGATGTGATCCTGGATCGACTCGGCGCTTAGCAGATCGTGCGCGTGCAGGTCCACCAGCTGCTCTCTTGCTTGAGACTGTCCGATGCGGGCTCTGCAGAGAATGAGTGTCGCAAGGGCGCGACGATCCGACAGGGAGTCTCGGACGATTTGCTCGACGGGTTGGTATGAGTCAATGGCCTGGCGGTAATGGCCGTGCGCGTAGCTGCTTCGACCTCGACCGAACATCGTCTGCATTCTGACTCTTCTTCTGACGGAAACTGTTGGCGAGGCGTCCTGTTCAGGGCATTCCGCCCAGTGCTTGTCCAGACAGAAAGGATTCGATAAGTCGATGGATCGCCGTCGTTTTGCGTCCGTGGCCTGGTGCCAGTCAACGGTGACGTGTCCATCGCCGGAACTGAATTCCCGGACGATGGCCCCTCGCACGGTCGCTCGTGTATCGGATGGCGGTTCCGTTCGGGCCAGGTTCACTCGATCGGCGCCCGGCGCGCCGTGGTCGAGGTGACCGGCGTGGTCGAGCGAGTTGAAGATGCCTTCCGAGCCGAGTTGACCGAACCGTGTGTCGAGTTCAAACACCTGGCACCGCAAATCGAAATAGCGGTCCAGATCTTCACGCCGGAGATTCTCTTGCTTGAGCAGCGCGGCGACTTTCCTTGACCGCAGCGCCGCTTCCTGTCGCATGCGACTCCGCAAATGGCAGGCTGCCGTTTCCCGTGATCGTCCGATTTCATCGTGCGCCTGTCTCAGGAGGTGGTCCCAACGGAGCCACTCCTCCCAGGTCATGCCTCGCGACTCGATGAAGTGCTTGTAAAGATCCAGCTTGATGGCCCAGTCGAAAGTCCTTTGGACGGCTGCCGGGCCTCGTTCTAAACGGTCGAGCGTGTTCTGCCAAAGGCTCAAGCAATCGGGCAGCCAGGGTCCGTCGAAGTGGTCAAGATCCTTGGCCCGGTCGAGCAGACGTCGCTGGATCTCTAGCGCCGTCAGGCGATTCCGGCCGGACACCGCCGCCGTGGCCTTAAGTGTCGGGTCGAACGAGAACTCGCGCATCGCCTTGACAGGGTGCCTCAGATGGCAACCCTTGGCCGGCTTCATGCCACGCTGGATCATGGCCAGGACGACGGACGTCGTCGCCATTTTCAGCCAAAGGGCGCGCAATGATGAGACGTGTTCGCCGCAAATAACGTGAAGCCGTCGGTGTGGCAGGCAGCTGAGCGGTTCCTCCTTCGTGTTGAAAATCCCCCGTTCACGCTGCGTGTCGCCAGATACACTGGTGATCAGATGAGCAACACGCGGCGAAATCATGAACTGAGCACCGTCGCTCGTATTGTCAAAGCCGCCGGCACCTGTGTAGATGATCCGACTGACAGCGTGCGGCAGGAATTCCTTGTGGAACTGAGCGTGGTCTATCTGGTGTCCATACGACTCGTGACAGGCCCAGGTCGTTCCAAGTGAATAGCAGACGTTGGATCGTGAAAAGATGACCTGGCGAACGAACGGGTGAATTCGAGTGACGATCGATCCAAGCTCGAGAAGGATCTGTTCGCTGGCACGTGTGTACCGGCACGCGTCGCCCGGCGTTGTCACTTCCGGAGTTGTGATCTCCGGTTTTCCACAGTCATTGTAAAGCCGCCCGCCATTGGCCAGAAAAAGCCCGGAACCATGCCTCGACGGCAGCGTTGAAAGCCGAGAGGATGCGGCGTGAACGAGCGATTCCGCCCACACCCGCTCGACACTGCCTTGGCCCGTGTCGTCCATGATCACTGTGTACGACATTTCCAATTCCAAACCGAATATCGGGCGAATCAACTTCGACATGGGCCAGGCTCATTTTTGGGTCCAGTGATTGGTGGCCGTTCCTACTGACCACCTTGCTGCTCCGATGACTCGACAAACTCCTGCGAGTTCACGCTCATTGCGTTTTCAATCGCCGCCGCCGCGGCCGAGTAGTAAGCCTGGGCGGTCGTGGCTTCGTTCGTGGGTGAGGCTGGTCCGTCGCCGACCTGCGTTCGTGCATGGGTCGGTTCTTCGCGGGACAATTCTCGTACTTCCATGGTCTTTCCTTTCGATGGAAACAAATCGCCAGGGTGCGGGCAGTGATCACTGACGGTGGCGTGCCGTGCCCACCTGGCGTTTCGAACGACACGCTCCGATTAGTCGGTCCTTCGGGAGACGGTTCCGATCGGTCAGGACGGTCCGGCATCGGCCACCACGGCGATCCGTCCTTCAGTTGATCCCTCGGCAACCATGTCTTGCAGTTGAGCGACGATCTCGTCAAGTTCCAGGTCGCCTGTAAACAGGTGTTCCGTTTGTTCGCGAGTCAGGGCAAGTGGGTTCGGCATCCAGAGTGTCGGGTACCGGGAAAAACCGTAAATGCCCGGCAGTCGAAACGTGATGCGGTCCCAGTCGATTTGATCGATATGAGAGTTGCCGGCCGTGCGCAGCAGCATCGCTCGTGTCCAGGCTCGCGTGTCTTCCGGTGGTTCGTACACGTACCGCTCGATCTGTCCCGGCGTCGCCAGTTGCCGGACCAACCCCGACCGTTCCATGGCCCAGTAGAGACCTTGGTCCGAGTCGAGACTGCTGTAGAGATGATCGAGGTGCTTCAACTGAGGCGATTGCCAGTTGAGCTCCGGCCGGGCGGCCATGGTCTGCTCCAAGAGGCTTCGCTTGAGAACCCAGTCGAGTGAGCCGGCAAGACGGTCAAAGTCGCGATGGGCGAGCTGGTCGAGCGTTTCCTCCCAGAGCGACAGGATCTGGGTCGCCTCCGGCACCACGCCGTCAAATCCACCGCATTCATCGAACGACCTGGCACAGTCCAAGTAATACCGCTGGTGGTCGACCGCCGTCACGCGACGCCCGTTCGCCAACAGCTCGGACGACGCAAGATCCGGGTCCCGGCTCCAACGGCGCACCGAAGCAACCGGGTCGTCCAGCAACAACTGTGGATCGATGAACTCGGATTCCACCATGGCCAGAATCAACTGCATCGTTCCCATGCGCAAGTACGTGGCGACGTGACAGAGTGTCGCGTCGAAGAAGATGACGTGGAGTCGAGCGAGCTCGGATCGCTCCTCGCGAGACCGGCCGGTCTCACCACAGAGAGCTTCGTCGCGACTGTTCACGATCGGCCGGTGGTAGGTCGTCTGGATCCCCTGCAGGGTCTCCAGGAAATCGGCTCTTTGCGAGATCTGATAATCGACGGCTTTCGATCCGTCCTCCGATCCCACTTTTCCCTGGCCGGTGAAAATGATACTGGAGACCTGAAACGACGCAAGATACAACAGGTGATGCAGCTTGCGATGGAACATGTTATCGAACGTCCGCCGAGTGATTAAGAAGTTGCAGTGGCTTCCGTAGGAGTGTCCCTGCCCGTCACTGTTGTTGACCAGCACGCATAAGCGCTGACCTGGCGGCAAGTGTTCGTTGGCATCGATCATGGCCTGGCGGGCGATTCGGAGCGTCGCGTGCCAGGCGGTCAGGAACTGACGCGCCGAGAGAACTTCCGGCAACGGGAATTCCGCGTGGTCCAGATCGATATAGGCCGAACCACCGTTGCCCGGCAAGTACTTTCGGTGGGAGTCCATCGCATGATACACGGTCGACCGGGACACACCCTCGACATGCCGGATCAGTAGACGGGATGCCGCTTCGCCCGTCCGCGATCGGTTCACGCCTGAGAGGAAATTTCCCAGCTCGACATCGGCACCCATTAACTTGGGCACTCGACCCAGCTTCTTCCATCGACGGCGCAGAGACGCTTGCCGTCGTCGACGCCGCGAATGTGAACGGCGCGACGTTCGTGTCCCTTCATGATTCGGGCCGTCTCTCCGCCCGTTGTTTGCATATTCCGGTTGATTGCACTTCGACTCCGGTCGGTCCCGTTTATCGGCCATGCTCTTGAACTCCTTGGGGGCTCGTTCCATTTGAGTTGGATCAATAGGATGCGTTCAGGTAACGACTCGGTGCCTCGAGTGAGTGGGAAACCGGCTCGACGCTGGATATGGCGATGTCTTGCGGTAAATCGGAAAGGTACGAGTGGATATTGTGCCGAGTCAGCACGGTGGATAGGCGCAGAATCGTCGACTGAACGGCCTGGTCCATGTCGTCGACTTGCACACCCGATTCGCCGGATTTCATTTCGCGATAGTGGGCCTTGAAGCGGGCATCGCGACACACCTGCATGATGACTCGACCGCTGATCAATTCACGGGCTGCAATCGCACGCGCCGACCCATCTCGGAACCTGGCGTGGCAGAGCAGATTGTCTGCATTGGGATCGAAGAAACGAGAGACGGCCAAGTCGATAATGGACTGCCGAGTTGTCGCGCTGGCGTTGCCATTCGGGCTGAATGGCATGTCGGCCGGCAAGTGAATCGAGAAGATGTCATTGGCCGCTTCGCGGTTCGGCCTCGGCACGCGGACCTCGATGTCGGATAACCGCTCCAGAAGGGCCGGGTCGAGCAAATCTTTGCGATTGGTGGCCGCGATGACGGCCACATTGCCGCGTTCCACGAACCCGTCGAGCTCCGCCAGAAACGCTGCCACAAACTTGTCATTGTGAATGCCCATGACATGCCCGCGCGCCCGGCCAATGGCTTCGACCTCGTCAAGAAACAGCACGACAAGTGATCCATCGGACGACAACTGATTGAGCGATGCGAAACAGTCGCGGATATGAGCTTGCGTTTGGCCGACATACGGATTTTCCCATTCGGCCGGCTTCACTACGGCAAAGTGACATTGTTTGTCGGTTAACGACTCGATCTCCGCCGCACTGGTCCGTGCCATCAGTGTCTTTCCGCAACCGGGAGGACCGACCATCAAAATGGCGTTGCGGCCAGTTAGGTGGTACTTGTCGGCGATCTCGGGTGCCACCAGCGTGGAGGAAAGTGCGGCGGTAAGCGATTCAAACGTGGCGTTCAACCCACCGATATCGGATCGCGATCCTCGAGGTGTCGAGTCCAGAATGTAGTGGCGGCTCGGGGGCCGTACAATCTTCTCCCGCACCAGGAACAAATTGGGGCTCCAGCGAACCGTGTCTCCCTCCTCCAGGTCCGCTTCTCGTAAGTCCCCACTCGCCTCGGCGACGATCTCCTCGTCCCGGGACGAAATGACGACGCGATCATCGTCCGCGTAACGAACGAATCGGGCGGTGTGGCCCACACGCGGTGCGATCCAAGGAGCACGACGGACCAGCAGATTCTGGTCGCTGTTAAGGAACACCTCGTCGCCCATTCGGAGGGTCTCCACGGCCACGCCATCGTCCAGGGCGACCATGCGGCGATTCGGACCGACCTGAACGACCACCTGAGTGGACTCGGAAACCGATCGTACGAATTCGGCTAGAATCCAGGGAGGTTGAGTCAGTTTGTCGAGTTGTCCTGCGAACTGCTCCAGTGTCGCCTCTGCCGTCTGAACGCGGCCTCCGAGGGCGTCAATGTGCAGCACCAGACGATCCTCCACGGCTGCCATCATGTCCGGAGAATGTTGCCGCAGAGCTTGCAAGTACTCCAGTTTCATGCGCTGATTCGCAGCGCCGTCGCTCGTGTCGGTCAAGAAATGCAGTGCATCCGGAGTAGATTCAGGCATGACGGTGGTATCCCAACTTGAGTGTGAATTGATCGGACAGTACGTGGAATTCGCGGCGGACCAGCATGCCCCCGCTCCACCCAAACAAGGGCGTCGTGACGCCGTGGTCAGGCGAATCACTGATCACCAGACCGACGTTGTATGCACGGGCAAAACAGCACCGGTGGAGAGAGCGGTCATCCATTGAAAAGAACTCACCCGATCCCGCACGGGAGGGCTCGCTGCCCACGCTCTCCGTTGAGTCCGGGTCCGTGTGCGGTCCAGGGCCGACGGTCGTGACGCGATTTGACTCAGAAGAGGATGGTGGATCCTCCTCTTCGCGGTGGTCATTGGCGTTCTCGGTAGCACCGCGACGAAGGGTCTGCCAATGCCTGGCCGGATGCGAATGCCACCAGCCGAGGTAGATCTCGTTGCCGCCGCGCGCGGCCAGGTCGCGGTCAGCGAGTGCCCAAGAATCGGGCGTAAACCGTACGCTCGTCGCAGTCTGTTCGCTGGCACGAGCCGGAAGCTGGCCCGTAACGACCGTGAAGAGCTGCTCCCGGTCCGAGTCGTAACCGACATGACCGATCAGCAGCCCCGCAACTTCCAACGTCCGAGTTCGCATACTCTTACGGATGATCTGTTGAAGGATTTGCTCCGGCACGAAAGTCGGCATCGGACTCGAATCGTCCTCGCCTGTCGCCCGGCTATTGGCGAGCAAGGGTCCCAGCGGCATGCGTTCGATGAGCAGAGGTTCGCGAATCGGTTCGACCGACAGGACGTCGGGTTCGTCGCCCCCAAGTGAACTCTCCCCTCCTTGACGACTACCATCGACCCTCGCCGTCTCTGATGAATCGTGGTCCGATGAGCCCGACTCCGTCGTTCGCTGGTGAGCCAGGATATCGTACGGGACGACCTGGCCGTTGGTCACGACGCCTCGTTCGGCGAGTTCGGAAGCGATCTGCTGAGCGGTGGGATGGAAGTAGGAAACCGGTACTGTGATTCCCCGAGATTGACCGGTGGCCTCGGGATAGCTGACGTGGACGCTCGTTACGAAGGGGCGGCCACGTTGTTCGTCCCAATTCGGTCGGACCACGGCATCCGAGGTCTCAAGGTAAATGGGAGGCCTGGGAAAAGCCAGCACGTCCGACCAGCGGGCGCATTCGAGAAGTGGTCGCCAATCGACCTTGTCCAGCGGAAAGGTAAAACGCAACTGTCGAGTCCGATCGCCGGGTACTGGGCAGAGCATTTGCAATGAGAATCGGTGCTTCCTGTTCTTCCAAGACATTGACTCGATTCCTCCCCTGGTGTTGGCCAACCGGGATCGACGACAAGTTCAAAAAGTAAATCGAGTGGCGGCGCGTCCCGAACCGTCCGTAAGAGACGGTCCCGGGCACGCACGCACTGGCACGCGTACACACCCCCGGTACTGTGAGACTTTCG
>CAYNDU010000204.1:0-9263 GCA_964395615.1 uncultured Pirellulaceae bacterium
AATCGCCCGAACGTCAAGATCGCGCTGAATAATACGTCCACCCAAAACGAGCCCGCTCCTGACCCCTTTACCCTAATCCTTCTTCAGATCGCCCGTGGGGCTCGGCATCTTGGCGGAAAATCACTGCTGGGAGCAGGTTCTCTTGAGGGCGGCCAGCGAGATCTCGGCCACACTTCGAGCATCGATGGCTGCGATTTGCGGGTTCATCAGCTCGATCGAGACGATTCCTTGATAATCGATCGTGCGAAGGTAATTGACCAGAGCGTCCAGGGGGAGATCACCATCGCCGGGCAGAATTCGGTGGCTGTCCCGCGCGAGTTCGCGCGGTTGACCGGCGAGGTCGCTGAGTTGAACATGCAGCAGTTTCCTGGGATCGAGTTCCCCCAGATCCTGGAGCATGCTCGGGCCGACGTGAAAGTGAAATGCGTCAAGGCAGATGCCGAGCCGGGGATGATCGGCCTGATGGACGAGGGCCGTCATGGTTTGCAGGTTGTTTCCGAGGCTGGCCGAGGCTTGAAATTCCAGCGCGAATTGGACTTCGAATCGATCGGCCCAGACGCCCAGTTGGTCAAGGGTCTTTTCGACGCGTTGGACCACCGAAGGTGACGGTCGGTCGGTGACGTCGCATGCAATGATGAAGGTTCCGATTTTCAGCGCCTGGCACAGACGCAGCCGTTGTTCGAGCAGCGACCAGGCGAGTTGAGTCGCCTCGGAGGACGGGGCAAACAGGCCGCCCTGCATGGCGGCCACGGGGATTTGCAGATGATGTTGATGGAGCAGTGCTTGTGCGTCGGCCAAGGTATGCGACTGCAAGTAGTTTTCGAGTTTGGTGAACCAGGCTTCGATGTGCGAGAAACCGGCCGCGGCGAATTGCTCACATTCCTCAGCGAAGGGCGTGGACAACGTGCAGATTTGAGCGAGCGCGAAATTCATGAGCGAGCTTCTGACGACTGGGCTGAATGGACGACCGGGCGCGAACGTCCATACGGCGGGCCACGTCGGCGGTCCGGCGGGAGTCTGCTCCCTACTCCTGCATCAACCGCTGAATCTCGGCGACACAGTCGTCTGCCCTGATGCGCCACTGTTCGAGCGTGTCGCGATGGCGCACGGTCACCGTCTGGTCGGTCATTGTCTGGCCGTCGACAGTAATGCAGAACGGAGTGCCGGCTTCGTCCTGCCGTCGATACCTTCGCCCAACGGCACCTTTCTCATCGTAGAACACGTTCCAATGTTTCTTTAACTCGGCGTAGACTTCTCTGGCCACTTCCGGCATACCGTCTTTCTTGACCAGCGGGAAGACGGCGGCTTTGATGGGTGCCAGGCGAGGGTGGAGTTTCATAAGGGTCCGCGTTTGCATTTTCCCCTTGTCATCCGGCGCTTCGTCCTCGGTATAGGCTTCGCAGAGAAACGCCAAAGTTGCTCGGTCGGCTCCGGCCGATGGTTCGATGACGTGTGGGACGAAGCGTTCCCCGGACGCGTCGTCGCGGTACGTCAAGTCGCGTCCGCTTCCTCGCCATTTCGGCCGCCCGTCGGCGTCCTTCTCGACTTCCAGCGGGTGCGTGGCTGGATCCAGTTTGCCTTCCATGTGGCTGCGCAGGTCGAAATCGCCTCGATGAGCGATTCCTTCAAGTTCCCCATGTTCCCCGGCCGGCAAGAAAGGGAAGGCATACTCAATATCCGCCGTTCCGGTCGAGTAATGGCTCAACTCGGCCGCATCGTGCTCGCGAAGCTGAAGTCGACGGTCGGACAGTCCGAGCGACGTGTACCAGGCCATGCGGCGGTCGCGCCAGAACTTGTACCACTGTTTCGATTGTTCGGGATGGCAGAAGAACTCGATTTCCATCTGTTCGAATTCACGCGAGCGGAACGTAAAATTTCGGGGTGTGATTTCGTTTCGAAAGCTCTTTCCGATTTGAGCGATTCCGAACGGTAATCGGACACGTGTGCTGTCCAGGACGTTCTTGAAATTGACAAAGATGCCTTGTGCCGTCTCGGGGCGCAAGAACGCGGCGCTCTCTTCGCCGCCGAGCGCCCCGACAAAGGTCTTGAACATCAAGTTGAATTCCCGTGGCTCGGTCAGAGTGCCGAGCTGTTTCGCGTCCGGTCCGAGGACTTGGGTGAGATCCTCAACTTCGGTCAAGACCCGAACGTCTCCGTCCCAGGTCAATTGATCGGCCTGTTTGGCTCGCAAATGGAAGTATTTCAGCGCGCGGCTCTGCAGGTCGGCTTCCTCCTGGGCCGCCTCGGCGCAGGTAGCCACGAAGATGCGCTGGCCCTTGGCTTCCGCCCATCGCCCTCGGACCTGGTCGTGCCGGTACCTGCGTTTCGATTCCCGGCAGTCGACCATAAAGTCGTGGAACAAGTCGTAGTGCCCCGAACATTTCCAGACCTGTGGATGCATGATAATCGTGCAGTCCAGGCCGGTCATCTCGTAGCTGCCGGGTGCACCGTCGAGCACAGCCAGGTCATTGTGCCCTGAGACCATCGAACGCCACCACGCCTCCTTGACATTACGTTTGAGCTCCACGCCCAAAGGTCCATAGTCCCAGAATCCGTTAAGGCCGCCATAGATCTCGCTCGATTGAAATAAGAACCCGCGCCGGCGGCACAACGAAACTAATTTGTCCATGTCCATCAATTGCGATCCATTCCCATTGCGGCGGCCGTGCCGCCAAACCGATTCTCACGCATTTCCACTGTCCGATTCGACTGGCGTTTCGGGTCCGCGGCGCCCTTTGTGTCGCCTTGCGACCTCCGATGACAGCCGACGGGCCGGCGGCAATCGGACCGAGAAAGGGGCCGTTCTGCCAGTTCATCCGCCGATCCGCTCAATGTACAGGCCCGCCACGATCGTGAAAGGGGAGTGTCGGGGAATTGCCCGGCCGCGCGACCGGGTCACGGCCGCAGCCTTGGGCCGTCCGAGGAGGCATTTTCCGGGGCCTCGTCGACAATTGTGGGATCCGTATACTGAGAAGGAGACTTGGCCACAGGCCGCGACAATGATCGTTGTTTCGACGCCATTCGAGAGTCGGCCATGGGCCGGATTGTGTTCGAGGGCCGCCCGACTCGGGGACGCGCCGCGAGCGGGCAACGGTCGCCGCGACCGACATTTGCACTTCAACCCCGATCCAAAGGACTGATGACGAGATGCAATCATCCGACCGTCCTTCCTCGCCGTGGATTGTTGACATCACGCGCGAGCGGTTTGAAACCGATGTGCTGACACGGTCCCAGCTGGTACCCATCATTGTCGATTTCTGGGCGCCCTGGTGTCAGCCGTGCCGCACACTCGGTCCGCTGCTCGAGCAGATGGCCGACGAATACGACGGTCGTTTTGTTCTGGCCAAGGTCAACACGGAGGAATTGAGCGACATTGCTGCTCAATTCCAAGTGCAGTCAATACCGACCGTGTTTGCCCTCTTCGAAGAACAAGTCATCGACCAGTTTCAGGGCCTGATGCCCGAGGCGGAATTGCGGCGCTGGATCGAGGGGCCACTTCGGATCGCGAAATTAAGAGAAGCGGGCCTGGCGGAGGCCTCCGATATTGACCGAGCTGTCGAACTCTACGGTGAGATTCTGGCCGACGAACCGGTCCACCCCCAGGCGACGGCCCGAATGGCCGACATCCGGCTGGCGGCGGGGAGAATTGAGGATGCGAAGCAACTAATAGAAAAACTGTCGGCACGCGGGTTCCTGGAACCGGAAGCGGAAAGAGTTCAAGCGGCACTCAGATTCGCCGAGCAGGTCGTTCCACCGCTTGAGGCGTTGAGGCAGACGTTGGAGGCCGAACCGACCCGTTTGGAATCTCGGTTCGAGCTGGCTCGGGCACTGGCTGCCGATAAACAGTATCAGGAGGCCCTGGATCACTGCCTCTGGCTGGTAGAACGGGACAAGCAAGGTGTTGGTGATCAGGCTCGCCAGCTCATGATCGACATCTTCCGCGTCCTGCCGGAAGATTCGCAACTCACTCCCGACTATCGCCGCAAACTGGCATCGCTCCTGTTCTGAAGTTTATCCGTCCGATCGCTACGCAAGATGTTGGATGAATGCCGAGGCGTCTTGCAGGTCCGCCAGGAGCAGGTCCGGTTTGGATTCGGCCAACTTCTCGACACTATGCCAGCCCGTTGCAACGGCTGCCACATTTGCACCGATCGATCGAGCGCAGGCGATATCAAGGGGTGTGTCGCCGATGACCCAGACATCGGTAGCATCCAGGCGATCAACCAGGTGTGAGCGTGACGCAGCAAGCGCCTCGCGCGCGACATCGTCGCGATTAGGGTGTTGATCCCCGTAACCGCCGAAAGCGAAGTGGTGATAGAGATCGTAATACTCCAGTTTCATTCGGGCTCCTTCCCCCGTGTTTCCGGTCAACAGGCCGGCGATCAGTTCCGACCGCTCGTCAATGGCGTCGAGCAGTGGGGCGATTCCTGGCAGCACGCAGCCTTCATGCCGTGGCAAGTGGACGGTCAGAAACTCCAAGTACTTTTCGTGCAGCCGCTGCCAGTTGCTCCACGTATCGTCCACTCCGTGCAGGGTGAAGAGATTCTTGGCGATGCCTCGGTCCGTGCGACCGGCGAAAGGGACGTCACTTGGCTGGTCGACGCGGAACTCATGCGTGAACGCTTCCATCAGCGCTGCCCCGCCCGCTCCGCCGGTCCGGATCAATGTTCCGTCAATGTCAAATAACAGTACCCGCATTGGCAAACCTCCGGTTTCCACTCGTCGGCCGACTCGTCCCGATAAACCCCATCATGGGGTACGCGTCGAGTTCCCGCTAGTGCTTTGTCCATTCTTGTTTTTGGGGTTGGCCAAATCCGAAATTGTCGCCACACCACGAGTTGCGCGACGGCGAACCCCACCCTTGAAAGTCGTCAAAGCGCTAGTGCTCCGTGCGGTGGTCCGTGCCGGTACTGGCTATCTCTGGTGATTCCCCTAGAATCGGAACTGTTGACGTAGAGGCGAACCGATATTCCCCGGAAGTCGTTGGTGCGTGTTTGCGATTGGGGGGGCGATGGGTCCGGTCGGAAACTTGTTGTGCGTGTCTTTGGCAATCGCAGTCATCGTTTGGTGGTTGCGTCGAGATCGCTCGAAGCGGTGGGGCCCGTTGGCTCGGCACCGCCCGCATTGGCCGCTCGGTCGGCAGCCCGGCAAGCGCCTCCGCGTGCAGACGGAGGATGCGTTGAAGCACATCCACTCGCATGGACAGGCGGGTTGGAGCCCGACCCTCGAGAGCCTGGCCGGTGCGGTACAGGTGTCGCCGGATGCGGCAGCCGCGTTGGCCGATCGGATGGAAAGGCAGCAGCTCGTCCAATGCGGGCCCCTGGGTGTCGAGTTGACGGAAAAAGGTCGACGATATGCCTTGCAAGTGATCCGGACGCATCGGCTTTGGGAGCAATACCTGGCAGAAGAAACGGGGGTCAGCCAGGCCGAATGGCATGCTCATGCAGACCAGATGGAGCATCTTCTCACGCCTGCCCAGGTCGAGGCACTGGCGCGTCGGATGGGAAATCCGGCCTACGATCCCCACGGTGATCCCATACCTACGGCCGGTGGTCGAGTGGGGGAACCGCCGGGGAAGCCGTTGAGTTTGTTTGAGCCGCCCACCGTGGTTCGCGTCGTCCATATCGAGGACGAGCCGGAGGCCCTGTATCGGCAATTGCTGCCACTCGACCTGCAGCCAGGGATGATCCTGCGGATTGTCGAGCACACTCCTTCTGGAATTGTCGTCGACACGGGGCTCGCCAGCCAGTGTATTCCCGTTCTGGCGGCTGGCAACGTTTCCGTACAGCTGGACGAGCGATCGGACCGACCCGTCCCCTTAGGGCGGAGACTGTCCGAGTTCCCGCTCGGGGCGGCTGCGGTTGTCACGGATCTGGGACCATCGTGCCGAGGTGTGGAACGCCGGCGGCTGCTCGATTTGGGCCTGGTTCCCGGTACACGTGTCGTGGCTGAGCTGGCCAGTCCGGCCGGCGACCCGATCGCTTATCGAATCCGGGGCGCCCTGATCGCTCTGCGTCGCGACCAGGCCAGAATGATCTTCGTTTCTTCGGATACGACCGAAGATGAAGACGACAAGAGGGACGACTGGACGGGCGAGACGGACCATGTAAGGCCGAACCAACCATGACCGACAAAACCACGCCGGTTGCGCCGGCTCACAATGCTCATCAGTTGATCAAGATGGGTCTGCTGGTGAGTGGCACGGAATTTGTGGTCGCACTGGCGGGCAATCCGAACACAGGTAAGAGCACGGTCTTCAACGCGCTGACCGGTTTACATCAGCATACGGGAAACTGGCCAGGGAAAACGGTTTCGCGCGCCGAGGGTGGATTTCAATACGAAGGCCGCCAATACACGCTGGTGGATCTGCCCGGGACCTATTCCCTGGCGGCGACCAGCACGGACGAGGAGATCGCGCGGGATTTCGTGTTGTTCGGCCAGCCCGATGTGACCATCGTCGTTGTCGACGCGACTCGACTGGAACGAAACCTGTTGCTGGCACTCCAGGTCTTGGAGATTAGCCGGCGCGTTGTGATTTGCGTTAACCTGGTTGACGAGGCGCGACGTCATGGGATCGATGTCGACCTGGACGCTTTGGGCTCGCGGCTGGGTGTACCGGTCGTCGGTACGTCCGCCCGATATGGCGAGGGGACGGGCGAGTTATTGGCGGCCGTGGATCGCGTCGCAACCGGCGGTGAAAATCAACGGGTTGCCGTCACCATCCCACGCGATATCGAACTGCGGGAAGCAGTGGACAGCCTGGCGGAGGAGCTGAAATGCGTGCTGCCCGGCGTTGCCAACGTTGATTGGATCGCCACGCGCTTGTTGGACGGCGATCGGCGGATTGCAGAAGCGGCTCGGTCCGGCGAACTGACCGATCTGGCGTCGATCGACGACGAAGCGGACGGTTCAAGTGTGATCGACGCGGTCCCCGACCCTCGCACCGTCAACGAGGTGCTGGAACGGGCCGAACAAATGCGGTGGACGATTGGTCCTCATGTGCACCAGATGTTGTCCGAGGCGATGTACGGCCGGGCGGCGGAAATAGCTGACTCGGTCGTCTCGCGCCAAGCGACCGATGCCGGCCGAACCTGGGACCGCGCTCTGGACCGTTGGCTGACCTGGCGATGGACCGGCCTGCCGATCATGGTCTTCATGTTGGCGGTCGTCCTCTGGCTGACCGTTTCGGGCGCCAACGTTCCGTCACGGGCGCTGGCCTATCTTCTGGTCGACACAATCCACCCATGGCTCAAGTCGGCCGCTGCCACCGTCGGATTGCCTTGGTGGATCGACGGTTTACTGATCGACGGCTGCTACCTGGCCACTGCATGGGTGGTGAGCGTCATGTTGCCTCCCATGGCGATCTTCTTTCCGTTGTTTACTCTGCTCGAAGATTTCGGCTATCTGCCACGCGTGGCATTCAATCTGGACAAGGTCTTTCACCGTTGCGGCGCTCACGGCAAGCAGGCCCTTACCATGTGCATGGGGTTTGGTTGCAATGCGGCCGGGGTCGTTGCTGCGCGGATTATCGATAGTCCTCGTGAGCGGTTGATCGCGATCATTACCAATAATTTCTCGCTGTGCAATGGACGTTGGCCGACGCAGATCCTCGTAGCGATGATTTTCATCGGGGCCCTGGCGCCGGCTTATCTGGCGGGCGCCGTGGCGGCGCTGGCCGTTGTCGGAATTGCCTTGCTCGGCGTTACGGCCAGCTTCCTCGTTTCCTGGGTGTTGTCACGGTCGATGTTGAGAGGCCAGCCCTCGACGTTTCACCTGGAGCTTCCGCCTTACCGTCCGCCACGTGTCCTCACCACGCTCTACACGTCGCTGATCGACCGAACAATGTACGTGTTGTGGCGAGCGATTGTGTTCGCCCTGCCGGCAGGCGCAGCCATCTGGCTCATCGCCAATGTCTCGGTCGGCCCGCACACTTTGGCCGACGGGCTGATCTCGGGGCTCGATCCCGTCGCCGCCGTGATTGGACTCAACGGAGTGATTCTTGTGGCGTATATCGTCGCGATTCCGGCGAACGAAATCGTCATCCCAACCATTCTTATGTTGACCGTTCTGTCGGCAGGCACTCCCGAGGCGGGGGCCGGGGCCGGTGTCATGTTCGAAGCCGATTCGATGACCACCGCCGAATTGCTCCGATCCGGCGGTTGGACCCTGTTGACCGGCATCAACCTGATGCTCTTCAGCCTCCTGCACAATCCGTGCTCGACCACCATTTACACGATCTGGAAAGAGACGGGGAGTCTTCGATGGACGACCGTCGCGACGCTTATGCCGCTCGTGATGGGAATCGTTGTCTGCTTTGTCACGACGCAAATCTGGCGCCTATTTGTCGGATAGTGCGACATTCGTCGTGTACCGTTAGACGGCCGGTCCAAAATGAGGGCCCCACTTGGGTGCCAGTGTCTCGCCCAGAGTGATCAATTCCTGACGCTCGTCGGCGCTGAGCGGTTTGGCTTCTTGGACCCATGCCACGTTCTGCCGAAGTTGCTCGATCGTGTGAGGTCCGATCACCAGGGTGGCCACGCCGGTCAATCCCAGCGCATACCGGATGGCCTGCTGGTACAGACGGGCTTGGACCATCGGGCCCGGATTTGGACCGTCGGCGGCGCTGAAGCCCCCAGCCATCCCGCCGAAGACCTTCATGCACGCGATTCCCATTCCCTGCTCGCGGGCCGCCGGCAACACTTTCCGCTCAAACGCATACGTGTGACGGTCCACGAAATTCATGGCCAACATCGCCACGTCGATTTGTCCGGTCCGAATGAGCGGTAGAAATGACTCGACCTTGGAGTGGCCCGAGATACCGATAAAACGCAGTTTTCCCGCGGCTTTCTGGCTCAGCAAGTACGGTAGCGTTCCATCGTCGGCCAACACGCGCTTCACGTTCCGGTTGCCAATGCTGTGAATGTAGACCAGGTCCAGGTAGTCGGTTTTCAGCGTCCGCAAACTCGTCTCCAGTGATTCCCGAGCTTGCTCGGCCGTGTCGGCCCAGACCTTCGACGTCAGCAGAACTTGCTTTCGCCGTTTGCCAAGCCCGCGAGCGATCCCCTCTTCCGCCTTTCCGTAATTGCGTGCCGTATCGATCAAGCCAATTCCCAATTCGACGGCCTCCTGGACCAGGCGAGCGACACCGGCGACATCCAGGTCGCTCGACCGACCGGCGGGCCAGGTCCCCAGGCCGAGCGTGGGCACCTTCTGGTTGGGCCTGCCGAACGAGCGGTCAGGGCGGGGGGCGGCGGCCGGCGGCG
>CAYNDU010000205.1:0-9263 GCA_964395615.1 uncultured Pirellulaceae bacterium
CCTAATCGCCCGAACGTCAAGATCGCGCTGAATACGTCCACCTAAAAAAAGCCCGTTCCTGCACCCGGTGCCGGACGTCGACTTTGCCGATTGCAACCGGCAGATTCTGCCGGTTGCGACGTGCCGGCTTCTCGGTCACGCCAAACGCCGAAAAGAAAATCCCCGTCTCACACCACGTGAGAACTCGCATCCGAACCGATTTCGGGATTTCGGCCCGTTTTCGCCCGCCATTGGCCCGCTGTTTGCTCCCGTCGGTGGCGGCCTCCTCTCGGGACCCGATACGGAGGTTCTTTTCCAACCATCCCATCAACGGACGGATTCCGATGGACTACGGGTTATATGTCTCCGCCGCAGGTGCCGACACTCAGAGCCGCCGACTGGAAGTTCTCTCTCACAATTTGGCCAACGTCGACACGCCGGGCTTCAAGGAAGAGCTGGCCATCATCCAGGCGCGTGCCAGCCGAGCGATGCAGGACCAGTTGGACACACCGGGTAGCGGGTCGATCAACAACCTGGGAAGTGGCGTGTCCATGACCGGCACAGTGACGAATTTCAGCCCCGGAACGCTCAAACATACGGGCGCTCAGTGGGATATGGCAATCCACGGCGACGGGTTCTTTACGGTAGACAACGACGGTCAGACGTTACTTACGAGAGCCGGGAACTTCCATGTCGACACATTCGGGCGCTTACTCACCGACCAAGGGTACTCGGTGCTGGCCGATGACGGGTCTCCCATCGTGATCGATCCGACGCAATCTTCTCAACTGCACGAAGACGGGTTTCTTGAGCAGAGTGGCGGCGGTCAATTGCTCGGTATGGTCAAACCGGCGTCGCTGGGCGACCTGGCCCGAGTTGGAAAGAACCTGTTCCGCCCGCTCGCACCGCTCGACCGCATCCCAACACAGGAGAGGCAGGTAGCGACGGGTTTCCTGGAAATGTCCGATGTCCAACCCGCGCGATCGATGATGGAGTTGATCGAAACATCGCGGGCTTATGAGACCAATGTACGCATGATTCAGAACCAGGACCAACTGACCGGCGCGCTGGTCAACCGAATATTGAAACCGTAATGAAATCGCCGGGCGACCGCCGCCGGATCACACAAACGGAACCCTTTCAGGCAGGCGACAAGTGAAACGAGGGGTCGTCGCGGTGGACCCTGTCACACATCGATCGATGAGGTACGAAGATGAGCGTGCAGACGCTGTATACGGCCGCCACCGGCATGGAGGCGATGGAGACCAAGTTGGACGTGATCGCCAATAACCTGGCCAACGTGAATACGACGGCCTTCAAGAAAGGGCGCGCCAACTTTGAAGATCTGTTCTACAACCAACAGGTCATGCCCGGTGCCAAGGACCAGAACGGCGGCATTACGGCCACCGGCACCGCGATCGGACTGGGGACCCGAGTGTCCAGTGTCCAAACCGATTTTCGACAGGGGGCATTCCTCGATACGGGCAACCCGCTCGACGTAGCCATCGCCGGGCAAGGATTCTTGCAGGTACAGGACACCGACGGAACGACCGTTTACACGCGGGCCGGGAACTTCAGCGTCAATGCAAACGGAGCCCTGGTTATGGGCTCGGCCGGAGTGGGCCGACTGCTCGACCCAAACATCACGATCCCGGCCGACGCTAAAAGTGTCTCCATCTCGGACGATGGTCAGGTCCAGGTTCTGACACAAGGTAGTAATACCCCGCAACAAGCCGGGCAGATCGAATTGGCGATGTTCATCAATCCCGAGGGACTGCTGAAACTCGGAGAGAACTTGTTCCAGGAAACGGAGGCGTCGGGCAGTGCGACGACGTCCACCCCCGGCCAGGATGGGACCGGCCTCCTTCGCTCCGGCCGACTCGAAGCATCGAACGTCAATCCGGTTCAGGAACTGATCGACTTGATCACCACCCAGCGGTCGTTCGAATTGAACTCGCAGGCGATCCAGGCCGGGGACCAGATCCTGCAACTTGTGGCCAATCTGAGGAGGTTCTAGGCGACCGTCCCGTCATAGACGCAGTGTTGCGCCGCACAGGTATCTCGCATTCGAGATCCCCCGGCCATCGGATCCCAAGGACAAACCCGAACCGGCTGTTGCTCCCTTCCAACTAACCCCAAGGCCGATGCTCATGAAGCCCGTCGTACTCACTGGTCGCAAACGACGAATGCCCTATCGAGTTCCGCGCGGCAGGGATCTGGTCGATCGAGTTGCCGGAGTCGGACGGCCGATTGCCGCGCTGGTCGTGTTGGCGATCGTGTTGAGCGAAGGCAGTGCCGCGGTTTCCGCCTGGGAGATTGAACTGAAGCCACAGCGGTCGGTTCGAGCCGCGCTCGTCTATCTCGAAGATGTCGCAAGCATCACCGGGTTGAGCCCGGAGCGGACGACGACGATCGGGCGAATTCCGTTGATGCCCGGTCCGACGGCCGCCCGCCCTCGCCTTCTACGCGCCGCCGACTTGCGTCAGGCGCTTCTGCGCCGCGGCGTTGACCTGGCCGAGTGTCGATTCACCGGCTCGACACGCGTGCTCGTCCAATGGAGTGCCCAAGCCTCGCGCACACCGACCCAGCACCCCGAAAGCTCACTTCCGAATACGGGTTCTCAAGCGGAAACCGCCGTGTCCCAGGCACTTTCAAAGCGGGTCGCCGAGCACAACAACTCCACCGACCAGTGGACCGTTCGGCTCTCGATCCCTCGTGGCCGATGGCGGACGTTGCCGAGTCAATGGGATGCCGTTCAAGTCGCGGCCATCGACGTGCCTGAATCCGGCCGGCACGAGACCGTTGCTGAATTTCATGCGGGCGACCAGATTATCCCCATTCCGATCGAATTCTGGTTGGACCATGCGGTGCGGCTGCCCGTCACCCGTCGGCCGATCCCCGCCGGAACGATCATCGAACAAGCAGACGTGACCTTCGATAACGGGGTGACGGAACAGCGGGCCGCGAATTCGGTGCGCCGAATGGAAGATCTTGTCGGGTGGCAGACGAAGTCCGCTCTGCCCGCCGGCAAGCCGATTTCTCTAAAGACATTACAGCGACCGTTGTTGATTCACCGTCGCGACGAAGTCACGGTCACGGCCACGAGCCCCGGCATTCGTGTGCGGAAACGAGTCATCGCGCTCGACGACGGTGCCAAGGGCGACATGATCATGGTGCAGGATCCGGGCGATCGGCACGACAGGTTTCCCGTTCGCGTCGTAGGGCCTCAAATGGCCGAGGTGGCCGTCAGCCCACCGCTCGTCGATTCGGCCCGTCGGCCGATCGGTCGGAATTGAACCTATCAAGCGGACAATGACCTCCCGGGAGAAAACCATGCAGGCTCAGCGAACTCGTTCACACCGGCTTCGATTCATGATCGCGGTTGGAGCCATCTTCGGCGCGGCCGCCATTTTCGGCGGGGCCGCACCACTCGCCGTGGCCCAGAATTCCAGCCTGGCCCAGCGCGAAAACGCCGAGGCCGACGGTCCCGTGACCAACCAGCGCCCGGCGGACCAGGCAGAACGTCTTCCGGCGCCGCCGCGATGGCAACCGACGATGGCGAATGGCAGCTGGACGACGCTCCCGGTGCTGCCGCGTCGACAGATCCAGGAGCATGACATTGTGAGCGTCCGCGTCGATATCCTCTCTCGGATGACGGCCGATGGCGAGATGCAACGCCGAAAAGATTCGACCTACGATGCTCAACTGAAGGATTGGATCGTCCTGGAAGGGCTCAGAGCCATTCGGCCCGACCCGCAGAGCCAGGGTGATCAACGGATCCGAGGCCAATTGCAGTCCAAGTACCGTTCGCTCGGCGAACTTGAAACTCGCGAATCGCTCGCCTTCAACGTGGCCTGCGAAGTGGCCGACATTCTGCCCAACGGAAACCTGATTCTGGAAGGTCGAACGAAGGTGATCGTCAACGAAGAAATGTGGACGGTGATGCTCTCCGGCATCTGTCGCCCGGATGCGATCGGACCGAATAACGTCATTCTCTCCCGCGATGTGGCTCAGCTCGATATCCATAAAGCCGAGACGGGAAGTGTAGCCGCCGGGTATCAACGCGGTTGGTTCCAGAAAATCTTCGACCTGATTCAGCCCTTCTAGGAACCGGGAAATCTGGCTCGGCATGAAGTGTGAAAAGATGACGAAAGAACTCGGGCGTCGAACGGAAACAAGGTGTTCTCCCGGTGCTTTCGTTCTCTCTGTAGAAAAGGGCAGGGTGGCCGCTCGGTCAATCACGCCCAGATTTGGCCCTCGCAATTCAATCGAAATCAAGGCAGCACTCGTTATGATCTGGAACCGACGACGACCTTTCGGCTTCCAACGTTCACCGGCAGGTCTTCTGTTCTTGTCTCTGGCCATAGGGTTCGCAGGCCCGGCGACCGTCCGTGCCGACTTGCGGGTGCGGGATATCTGCCGAGTCAAGGGGCAGGAACGTAATGTCCTCCACGGGATCGGGATCGTTGTCGGGCTCAACGGTACCGGCGATACAAACAGCGCGTCGACATCCGACAGCCTCGTGCGAATCTACGATCTGATGGGCGTGTCCATCTCACGCGACGAAGATGGCCGTCCGCTCGGCTCGTCGCTCAAGGACACCCGTAACACGGCTCTGGTCTGGGTAACGGCCGACCTGCCGGCACACGGCGGCAAACAGGGTGATGAAATCGACTGTACGATCAGTTCGATCAGCAACGCCAAGAGCCTCGATGGCGGACAGCTATTTGTGACACCCCTTTTCGGCCCCACGCCGAAACCGCGGCCCGAGCTGAATCGAGTCTATGCCTATGCCCAAGGTCAGCTTCATGTGATCGACAGGGATCAGCCGACGATCGCCCGTGTCGCAGGTGGCTGCCGCCTGGAACAGACGATTGTCAATCCGTTCGTCAAGGATGAGAAGATCACGCTCGTGCTCGACGAAAACCACGCCGGTTTCGCAGTCGCCCAGGAGGTTGAAGATACGATCAACGCCTATTTCAAACTCGACCGAGGTGCCGCAGGCGGACCGGAACCGACGACGTCGGCCGTTACCGAAGAAAAGTCGATCGCCAAGGCCGTTGACCAACAAACGGTAGAGGTCCGAGTCCTCGACTTCTACAAAGACGATCCCGTTCAATTCGCGTCGATGGTTCTGGAGCAGCGGTTGCAGATCGTGCCGGTGGAATCTCGCGTCATCGTCAATGAATCGACGGGTGTGATCGCCATCGGGGCCGATGTGGAAATCTCTCCCACCGCGATCACTCATCGTAATATGATGATCAGCGTTGGAGAAACAACGGGTGGCGGGCACTTTATGGAAATCGACCCGGCCGCCGATACGGCCCAGCCAAAACTCAAAGCACTTGTCGAATCGCTCAATGCACTGCGCGTTACGTCCGCAGATATGGTGCAGATTATAAGAGAACTGGATCACCGTGGCGCCATCCACGCCCACGTGATCTACCGCCGCTGATGCGGTCGGTTGGAGAATCGCCTTCTACCGACACCCGTTTCGCTCCTCCTTACGTTCGGGATGAATAGGATGAATGTATCGCCCGTCATACCGCCCCCCCGCCAACTCGATGTCGCGTTGTCCTCGCCTGCCGTCTCCCAGCCACGATTGCCGGCCGCCGATGATTCGAAGCTGAAGGAGGCGTTTTCGGATTTTGTCGGACGGACGTTCTTCGGCGAGATGCTCTCGGCGATGCGAAAAACGGTTGGCAAACCGGCCTACTTTCACGGAGGCCGAGCCGAAGAGGTCTTTCAAAGTCAACTCGACGGAGTCCTCTCCGAACAGTTGAGTGATGCCTCGGCCAAGACATTAATCGAACCGATGTTCGAACTCGCTAACCTCCGACGCCAGTGATCCACGTCGATCGTTCCGCGCCGAGATCGGAGCCTCACTTAATTGCGTTGCGTCCTCCTTGCCCCTGGACCACTTGTTACGAGTCTGCAATGTCCTCCACGACCGATCGTTCCGATCCGACACCTCCGCCGTCCGAAACCGTCAACTGGGAAGTTGACCTGGGACGACTGCTCGGCGACCTCTCCGAAACTCAGGACCAACTGCTCGACGTGCTGGCTCGAAAACAAACGTGTATGGCCCACGGTGATCTGGAAGGTATGAATCAACTGCAGCCGCTCGAAGAGTCTCTCTGCGCTCAACTTCAGTCCTGCCACGAACGCCGCCTGCAACTGCTCGACCAGGCCGCTCAACAGGGCCAGACGGCCGATAATCTAAGTGAGCTAGCGGGGGCGTTGAAGCCAAGGGAGAAAGGCAGCTTGGGGAGTCAGGTGAATCGCGTTTCGTCCCGCATGAAGTTGCTGCAACACCAAAGCCTGGCCAATTGGGTCCTGGCTCAGAAAGCGGTCCTACATCTTTCTCAGATGTTAGAGATTATCGCGACTGGCGGCCGTCTGCAGCCGACATATGAGAAGAAGAACGCGCTTCATGCGCGCGGCAATCTCGTAGACCAGGAGGTCTGAGTCTTTTCGCGGTTTTGGCGAAGAGGGGCAGGATGTCCCCATGACCCTGATATCGACGATTCAACTGGCCAAGAACGCGCTGTTCACGTCCCAGCTGGGAATCCAGGTGGCGGCGAACAACATCTCCAACGCCGACACGCCCGGATACGTGCGGGAGTCGTTGATTCTGTCGCCGGCACCGACTCAGTCGCTGGGTCGCATCGTGATGGGTACCGGTGTTCAGGCACTGGGCGTGGTTCGCGAAGTCAACACGTTTGTTCAGGAACGCTTACGGGCGGCCAACAGCGACCTGGTGAACGGCGAGACGCAGGAGAAAGTCTACGCGGAGTTGGAGGCTTCGATCGGGGAGTTGTCGGACGCGGACTTGAGTACCGCGCTGACGGATTTCTTCGGCAGTCTGCACGATGTGTTGAATCAGCCGGAGGACCCGGCGATCCGAAATCTTGCGATCCAACGGGGCGTTGGCCTGTCGAATCGATTTCACAATTTGGACGGTCGTGTCCGGGACTTGCGAGCGTTGACGAACGACCGTGTCATCGCGGCCACGTCCGAGGTCAACCAGTTAGTCGGTTTGGTGGCCAAGTTGAATATTCAGATCATCGCGACCGAGCAGGGCGGGGCGATTGTCAGCGACGCGGTTGGATTGCGGGACAAGCGGGACCAGGCGTTGGAAGACCTTTCCAAGCTGGTGAACATTCGCGTGGACGAGCAGAAAACCGGGGCGGTCAACGTGTTTGTTGGAGGTGACTACCTGGTTTTTGACGGAGCGACACAAGAAGTAAACGCGGTGCCTGGTGCCGACCGGCGTCTGGCATCGGTTGAACTGCGACTGTCACGTTCGGACAGTGCGTTGGACGTGACCTCGGGCGAGCTCAAGGGTCTACTCACGGCGCGCGACGACATTCTGGGTGGGTTCATCGACGACCTGGACGGTTTTGCACAGACGTTGATGTTCGAGTTCAACAAGGTCCATTCATCGGGCCAGGGAGTTACGGGGTTTCAGGACGTGACAGGCACCTACGGGGCCGTCGACGTCACGGCACCGATTGACGAGGCGGGCCTCGACTTCACGCCCGAGCACGGTTCTTTTCAAGTCCTCCTGACGAACGAGAACACGGGCGTGCGAACGACGCATGACGTGTGGGTGCAGCTTAACGGCCTCGAAGACGATACGACGTTGACAAGTCTGGCGGCGGACCTGTCTGCCATCGACGGGATTGGGGCCAGCCTGACCGTGGACGGCAAGCTTCAGATCACGGCCGATGACGGGGACCTGGCGTTTGCCTTTGCCAACGATACGAGCGGATCGCTGGCGGCATTAGGAATCAACACGTTCTTTACCGGTAATGCCGCTTCCAACATTGGCGTGAACGATCGGTTGTTGGCCGATCCGGGGAAGATCGCGGTGAGTCGGGACGGGATCGGGAATGACACTCGCAATGGCGAGCGGCTGGCCGACTTGCTCGGCACGCCCCTCGATTCGCGGGACGGTGCGACGTTGTCACAAGTCTACGAGCAGTGGACCAGCCAGACGGCGCAGGCGTCCGCCTTGTCCAAGGCGATGGCCGAGGGTTTCCGTTCGTTTCAAACGACGCTCGAGGGTGAGCATCTCGGATTCAGCGGCGTGAATCTGGACGAAGAGGCGGTCAACATGTTGACGTTTCAACGGTCTTTCCAGGCATCCGCAAAAGTGATTTCCACGGTCAGTGAACTAATGGACGTTTTGGTGAACTTATAGGGGCCGGACGCCGGCCCGCGAAGGACACGTTTTTGGGGGGCGTAGCCGAGTCGATTCGGGGTCCATCTTCAGGGCCGCGAGCATCGGCGTGGTACGAATGTATTTATGGCCGGCATCTATCCTGTACCCACCGGACGGGCCAGCGATGCGCTGCTACGACGGCGCCTGATGGTCCAATTGCAGGGCCAGCAGCAGCAAATGCTGGTCGTGCAGCAACAGATGGCCACCGGCAAGCGGATTCAGGCGGCGAGCGAGGATCCATCGGCGGCCAGTCGGGCCGTCTCCTTGCAACGTCTCCTGGAGCAGAAACGCCAGATTGGGACCAATCTGGATGTAACGCGATCCTACCTGAATTCCACCGATACGGCGTTAAGTGGCGTGGCCCAGATGTTGGCCGATATACGCGGCACGGCCGTTCGAGCCGCCGACAGCACGACCAGCGAGTCGGAACGTTCGTCCATGGCACTCGAGGTGCGCGCGGCGATCAGACAAATGCTCGAGGTTGGCAACGAGACGTTTCGCGGTCGGTATTTGTTCGCGGGCTCGACGTCGACGACGCAGCCGTTTGATGAAGTGGGTGACCTGGTCGGCTATTTCGGCAACGAGACTTCGCTCAGGTCCTACGCCGATGTTGGGTTGCTCTTCGATACGAATGTCCCCGGTCAACAATTGTTCGGAGGTGTTTCGGCCGAAGTACAGGGCCCTGATTGGAATCCCATTCTGACAGCCGAGACTCGGATCGCCGATTTGCGAGGCGGGCTGGGAGTTAACCTCGGCAGTATCGTCCTGACCGACGGGACCAATCGCGCCGCGATCGACTTGTCCGGCGCCGAGACCGTGGGTGACGTGGTCGGGCTGATCAACGCGCAACCGCCGGCCGGCCGCGAGGTGCGCGCGACGATCGAATCGTTCGGATTGAAGGTCGAAATCGATGCGGCCGGTGGGGGGGGACTCGCAATCCTGGATGAACCGGGTGGAAGTACGGCGGCCGAGTTGGGAATCTTGCGACTATCGGGCCGTTCACTTGTCGCTATCGTCCGCAACGACCCTGATCACACGGTGCATGTGTGCTGTGGTT
>CAYNDU010000206.1:0-9240 GCA_964395615.1 uncultured Pirellulaceae bacterium
TGCACGCCACCAAGGGCCTGCCGCCCGGGTTCACCGGCCCCGCCCCGTGCCAGAAAGCGCACGGGTCCGCCGGCTCGGGCCGCCGCAACAGCCTGGTTGGCTCCCTTCCCCCCGGCCGCCGTTGCAAATCGGCCGCCCAAAACGGTCTCGCCCGGTGCCGGCAGATGGTCCAACCGGACAATCATGTCGGAGTTGGAGCTCCCGACGACCAAGATTTCAGCCGCCATCGCCAATACCCTTCCGTAAGAACACAACCCGTCGCTTCGCCATCCGCATCACCCGCCCGTTCTTCTCGGCAGCTGTCAACGGCCAGATCCCATTTTGATTGTGCACGACCGGCGGCTCGAAGGATAGCCACCTTCGGTTTGACCGTTCCAGGGCCATGCGTCGATGCGATGATTTGAGGACCAGTCGTTAGTTGCATGACCGCCTCAGCCTCCTACAATGGGTGCCACGCGAAGACACGATCCGATAGCCACCTCACACCAAAAAAACGTTATCTCGACCAGAGGAGAATGGCCGTGCACTGGTTGGACCTGCTCGTACTACTGGCCTACTTCCTCGTTCTGATTGGGATTGGGATTTGGAGTTCGCGGCGCATCAAGGTTCAGGAAGACTATTTTCTGGGAGGGCGTTCGTTCGGCAAGTTGCTGCAGACGTTTGCCGCTTTTGGGGCGGGCACCGGTTCAAGCGATCCGGTCAACATTGGTCGAACGACGTTTACCGGCGGCATGAGCGGAATGTGGAGCGTCATGACGTGGCTGTTTGTCACGCCGTTCTACTGGATCACTGGTGTCTGGTACCGCCGCATGAGACATCTCACATTAGGTGACTGGTTTGTGGAGCGATACGAGAGCCGGTTGTTAGGTGCGGCCTACGGAGTCTTCGGGCTGCTCTTTTTCATGGTCTACGGATCGATGATGTTCTCGGCGATCGGCAAAGTCGCGGCCCCGCTGGTCGGTGCAAGCTCCATACAATGGGGCGCGAATGAGTACGGCATCGAGTATTTGCTGGTTCCCGTCATTGGCGTGGTCGTATTGGTCTACGGGATTGCCGGTGGCCTGCGGGCGGCCTACTACACCGACCTGCTGCAGGGCACCTGTATCATCCTTTTGTCACTGCTGTTGATCCCATTCGGCTTGGACCAGCTCGTGCAACGGTTTGGAGACCCGGCCTCAGATGGCATGTTGGCCGGATTCCGAATCATGCACGAACAGTTGCCCGAAAGCTACTTTACGATCGCCGGCTCGTCGGCCGCCAGCGAATTTCCACTCCATCGAATCGTGGCGGTGGTGATCATCAGCCTGATTGGCATCGTTGTTCAACCCCACTTCATTGCAACCGGCGGTGGATCGGCCAGCACGGAAACGAACGCGCGGGTCGGTCTGGTCCTGGGAAATTTTCTCAAACGCTTCTGCACGGTCGGATGGGCCATCACGGCCCTGATTGCACTCGCCCTGTTTGCCGATCATCCGGCACTGGTCCAGGACCCGGACAAGACGTGGGGCGTCGCCTCGCGCGAACTGCTTGGCCCCGGCCTGACCGGGCTGATGCTGGCTTGCCTTCTGGCGGCGTTGATGAGTTCGATCGATGCCTACATGATCGTCGGCTCGGCGCTGGTGGTGCGCAATCTCTACGCACCGTTTCTACGATCGAAGGCCACCGAGCGAACCTACATTCGGCTGGGGCGCATTACCGGGTCTTTGGTGGTCGGCGGCGCCGTGGCGATCTCGATGTCGAAAATGAACGTGTTTGAGCAGCTCAAGTTGACCTGGGTCTTTCCGGTGCTCTTCGCCGCCCCCTTCTGGATCGGAATGTACTGGCGCCGAGCCACCACCATGGCCGCCTGGTGCACCGTCGCTTTCTGTGCCTTGTCGTTCTTCCTGATCCCGTTCATATTGCCCAGGCTGGTGCCGGGTATGCGGATAAACCAACGGTTATTGACCACCAGCCAATGGGTAGAGACGAGAACGAGGCGTGTGGCCGCGCCGACCGACCTCCGGAGAGTCAACCCCCAACGCAGAGAACAGATCGCCGAGTGGGATCGGCGCGGGGCAGAGATCCAACGCATGGACGATGACCGGCAGCGGAGCGCGGCCGATGAGCAACTCGGAGCCCGCCCCGAGCTCTTAAAGGTCGGCGATTGGATGGAGACCCGAACGGTTCGCGGAGGACAGAGCGTTTTCTGGGGTGATGGGATCAAGCAAATTGCGCCGGATGGATCGCTCGGCGACCCGCCCGCTCCCCAACCCTTTGGGCCGGAACGACATTTGAACAAGAACACCATCGAGCAGGTATTCCGGTATCCGGCCGGCGCACAACTCACGGGTGCCGGCAACCTGAAACTCGACTTCCTGATCTATCAAGCAGTGGGAATCGACTTGGGCTCGCTCTCGACGGCCACGCTCGGCACACTCGAATTGCCGCCCAAGATCATACTCCCTTTCCTGGTGATGATCCTGGTGAGCCTGGTGACGCGCCGGAATAGCGAACACGCGTTGAACCGATACTACGCCAAAATGAAGACGCCGGTGGTTCAGGACCGCGAACAGGACGAGAAGAACTTGTTGTCCGCTTATGCCGATCCCAAGGCGCTCGAGGGAAAGAAACTCTTTCCGGGAAGCGATTGGGAAATCCAAAAGCCGACAGCGACCGACATCGTGGGATTCGTAGCGTGTTTTGCGGCTTGCTTCGGCATCATCGCCGCAGCGGTTTGGGCCGCAGGCATCGGCGCAAGCCCTTTGCCGTAACCGAGCGCATCGCGACTCGACACCGACCCATGAAGTCGCACATGTCATGCAGGCCCGTCAGCGAACGGATGAAACTCGACCTTGACCCAAGAGGATACTGAAAGATCATGTCTCGATTTGAACAACGTCGTCACAAGCTATGGCATGCCGCTCGACGAGCCGGAGTCGATGCGATTCTGGTAACCAACTTCACGAACGTCACCTACTTGACCGGCTTCACCGGCGATGACAGTTACTTGCTTCTGACCGAAAATCGACACCTGATTCTTAGCGATCCACGATACACGCAACAGATCGCCGAGGAGTGCCCTGGATTGGATGCCGCGATTCGTCCTGCCGGAACGGTCCTCGCCTCACTGGTGCAAAAGACTATCAACAAAGCAAAGACGACTCGACTGGGAATCGAGAGCCATTCGATGAGTGTTGGGCAGTTTGATCAATTGACGGCGGACCTGCCGAAGGTCACCCTGGTTCGCACCAGCGGCTTGGCCGAGAAACTCAGGGAGATTAAGGATCGACACGAGATTGCGGAGATCCGGCAGGCCATTCATCTGGCCGAGCGGGCATTTCAGGTGGTCCGAGCCAGCTTGCAGGGTGATCAGACGGAACGTCAGATCGCGTTTGAATTAGAAAATCAGATCCGCCGATTTGGCGGTGCCGGCAATGCGTTTCCGCCGATCGTCGCGGTCGGACCTCGGGCAGCGTTGCCGCACGCGGTTCCAACCGATCAGCGGGTGGCGGAAAACAGCTTGCTGTTGATCGACTGGGGCGCTACGGCAAAGCTCTACATGAGCGACTTGACGCGTATCCTGGTGACCGGTAGAATTTCGCCCAAACTCGAACGCATATACGGAGTTGTGTTAAAAGCCCAAGAGGCAGCCATCGCCGCCATTCGACCCGGCGCCCGGATGAACCAGGTTGATGCGGCGGCCCGCTCGGTGATCGCAAAGGCTGGCTACGCCAAACAATTCGGGCACGGTTTGGGGCATGGGTTTGGCTTGCAGATCCACGAAGCGCCTGGATTGGCCGCACACCAACACGGTCCGTTGCGTGCCGGGATGGTGGTGACCGTTGAGCCCGGGATCTACCTGCCTCGGTGGGGTGGTGTGCGGATCGAGGACGACATCCTGGTCACCCGTGACGGTCATGAAGTCCTGAGTACTCTGCCGAAGACATTCGAACAGTGTGTGGTGGCCTGACCGTTTTGGCGTGCGGACCCCTAGCTCGGAGAAACAGCATATGTCGGACTCGGAATCCAACGCCGAAGACGTTTTCGATGTCGACCGGATTCGACGACTCGTCGAACTAATGGAGCAGCATGATCTAAGCGAAGTCAATCTTCGACAATCGGGTCAGAAGATACGGCTTCGCCGAGGACAACCGGCCGCCGCCGTGCTGCCGCCGACGGCCTATCCCGCTCCACTCGCTCCGCCGGTTGCCATGACCGCGCCGCAAGCGGCACCCGAATCGGTCGCGACGCCGAGCGATCCGCCGGAAAACCCCGACATCGTGGTCATTAGCAGCCCAATGGTCGGAACGTTTTACGCTCGAGCCAATCCCAACGCGGATCCTTTCGTCCGAATTGGCGACCAGATTGACGTCGATACGACGGTTTGCATTATCGAAGCAATGAAGGTCTTTAACGAGATTCCGGGCGAAGTGCGGGGAAAAGTGGTGGCGATTCTGGTGGACGACGAAGAGCCCGTCGACCACGGTCGACCGCTGTTCAAGGTCGATACGAGCGCCGGCTGATCGTCTGCACGAAACGGTCGGACCGTCCGTGGTGAAGGTCCACGAAAGAAAGCTGTCGGAAATGTACAAACGCATCCTGATTGCCAACCGCGGTGAAATCGCTTTACGCGTCATTCGTGCTTGCCGCGAAATGGGCATTGAGACGGTTGCCATCTGCAGCCAGGCGGACCAGGGGAGCGCCTACCTCGACCAGGCCGACGAAGTCTACTGCGTTGGACCGCCGCGCAGCGCGAATAGTTACCTGAAAATCGATCAGGTGATCAGTGCGGCGGAAGTGGGGAACGTCGAAGCAATCCACCCGGGCTACGGTTTCCTTGCTGAAAACGCGCATTTCAATGAGATCTGCCGCAGTTGCAAGATCGACTTTATCGGCCCCACGCCCGAAGCGATGAACCAGCTGGGGGACAAGAATCGCGCCCGCGAGATGGCGCGGGATGCGGAAGTGCCGGTCGTGCCGGGAAGTGATGGCCTGATCGCCGACGAAAACCAGGCTTTGCAGGTGTCGCATGAAATCGGTTTCCCGGTTCTGATCAAGGCGACGGCCGGTGGCGGAGGCAAGGGAATGCGAGTCGCTTCCAACGACCTGGCACTCAAGGCGGCCCTCGGCCAGGCCCAGGCGGAGGCCCAAGCCGCATTCGGCAACTCGGGCGTTTACATTGAAAAGTACGTTGAACGACCCCGGCACGTAGAAGTTCAAATGCTGGCCGATCTCGAAGGGAACGTCGTCCACCTCTGGGAACGCGACTGCTCGACTCAACGTCGGCACCAGAAACTGATCGAAGAAAGCCCCGCTCCGAACCTGCCCGAGAATGTACGTACAGACATCTGTCGGGCTGCCGTACGGATGATCAAGAGGGCCGAATACACCAATGCGGGTACCGTGGAGTTTATTGTCGACCAGGATGACAACTTCTACTTCATCGAGGTCAATGCGCGGATCCAGGTCGAGCATCCGGTCAGTGAGATGGTCACCGGCATTGATTTGATCAAGGCGCAAATCTCCGTCGCCGCCGGCGAGCCGCTACCTATGGACCAGGAGTCGATTCAGCCCCGGGGGGTCGCCCTCGAGTGTCGCATCAACGCGGAAGACCCGGACAAGGGGTTTCAGCCCTGCCCCGGAAAGCTGACACGGCTGATCACACCGGGTGGATTGGGAGTGCGATGGGAGTCCCATGTTCATCAGGGTTACGTGGTCCCGCCCTACTATGATTCCATGATCGGAAAACTCATTGTGCATCAGCCGACGCGGGCCGAAGCCATTGCTTGCATGCAACGTGCCTTGTCGGAACTTCGAATCGAAGGCATCCGCACAACGGTCCCATTCCACCAGATGGTGCTCGCCCATTCCGACTTCGTCGACGGAAACGTCGACACGAGTTTTGTCGAGCGCACCTGGCTTAGCTCATAGATCAATGCACGCTCGGTCGCACGGTCAGAGCGATCCCTTGGTGCTCGGAATTCCAGTCATCCGGTCGTCACGTGCCGCTGCCATGCGCAACGCTCGCGCAGCCGCCTTGAAGATTCCTTCGCTGACGTGGTGACTATTGCGTCCGTAATGCAGCTGAACGTGCAAGTTGCACAACGCGTTTGCGGCGAACGCCTGCCAAAAATCCTCGACCAGCTGCGAATCGAATTCGCCGATTTTTTCGGTCGGCATGGCCGCGTCAAAAACCAGGTAGCTGCGCCCGCTGAAATCGACAGCAACCGTGACCAGAGTCTCCTCCATCGGCAGCGTAAAATGCCCGTATCGCTGAATACCTTTCTTGTCGCCCAGGGCTTCGCGAAACGCCTGCCCCAAACAGATGCCCACATCCTCGACCGTATGATGCTGGTCCACGTGCAGGTCCCCGTCTGCCTCAATTGACAAATGAACGGCCGCGTGCCGAGCCAGGAGGATGAGCATGTGGTCGAAGAAGCCGATGCCGGTCTGCACTTTTGCCGGCTCCGTCCCGTCCAGATCGAGCGAAAGGCGGACCGCCGTTTCCGTAGTCCGGCGTTCGACGGTTGCGTTACGTGTCATCGTTGAGTATCGCCTTCAGTAAGGTGACGCATGCGTCGATCTGGTCGTCGGTCCCAACGCTGATCCTCAGCCCCTCACCCCAGTGAGGATAGTCCATGTATCGGACGAGGACGTGCGCAGCTTTGAGCTTCTCATAGATCGGTTGCAGTGGGCGATCGGGCCATGTACACCAGACAAAGTTGGCTTGTGACGGTTGTACCTGGAAACCGAGCTCCTTCATCCCCTTTTCCAATCGCGATCGGCTCCGCAGAATATGCGATCGATTCTCCCGTAACCAGGCTTGATCGCCCAGGGCTCCCGTGGCACCTGCGATCGACAGCGTGTCGCAGTTGTAGGAGTCCTTGACCTTGCTCAATTCGGCCACGATCGCCGGTTGGGCGACCAGAAACCCGAACCGCAGGCCGGCTAACGCATACGCCTTGCTGAGCGTACGGGCAACCATCACCCGGGAATCCCGGGCCACGAGTTCCAGGCAATCCTGCTCGGCAAAATCGGCATAAGCCTCGTCGATCAGCAAGGGGCAGTCCATTCGTTGAACGGCCCGTTCAATCGTTTCCGGGTCAAGGCACGTACCCGATGGGCTGTTCGGATTGGGCAAGAACGCCAGGCGCACGCGAGAGTCGGGTTCGGTGAACCCGGGCGACAACGTCCAATCGGACTCGAATGGTACTTCGTCCACTTCCGCACCCTGAATCTCGGCCAGCGTCCGATACAATACGTAGCTCGGACTCGGAATCCGGACTCGCTGACCTGCGGCGGCGAACGCCCGCGTGACAATCGTCAAAATGTCATCGCTGCCGTTGCCACAGAGAATCCAGTCTGGACCGACCCCTAACACATCGGCCGCGACCAGGCGAAATGCGGTCGCATGCGGATCGGGATAACGCGTCAGGCGATCCGCGACTGACTCGCGAATGGCACGTAACGCCTGATCCGAAGGCGCGTACGGATTCTCATTTGTGTTGAGCTTGATGAACTTCCCCGGCGCCAATTGCTCGCCGGGAACGTAGCCGTTCATCGCCGCGATATCGGGCCGCACTCCGGTTGTCATCTCTGCTGCTCGCCGTTGCTAAAAGAAATTCGCGTGAGTACCGGGCTAGTCGAGTCGCACGTCGACGCTCGCTCGGTGGGCCGTCAAGCCCTCTTTGTCGGCCAACTGTCGAACGTGGGGAGCTATTCCGTGGAGGGCTTCCCGACTGTATTGCACGATGCTCCCACTTCGCAAGAAATCATTCGCCGTCAAGCCGGACGCCCAGCAGGCTGTACCGCTGGTCGGCAGCACGTGCGACGGGCCGGCCACGTAATCGCCCAATGCCACCGGAGTGTAGTGTCCCAAAAAAATGGCCCCGGCGTTCTTGATCTTCCCGATCAATGCTTCCCCATCGTCGACAGCAATCTGCAGGTGTTCCGGAGCGATCGCGTCGGTCACGCGGCATGCTTCATCGGCATCGCGCACCAGTATCACCCGCCCAAAGTCCTCGAGGCAGGGCCGAATCAAGTCGCTCCGGGAGAGCCGAGCCATCTGCTGCTCAAGGGCCGCCAGGGTCGCTGTCAGCACTTCCCGATTCCACGAGATCAGAATCGAGGCACCCGGCGAGTGCTCGGCCTGGGCCAACAATTCGGCGGCCGCAAATCGCACGTCGGTCGTTTGGTCGGCAATGACAACGACCTCGCTCGGCCCGGCAATCGAGTCAATATCCACCTGGCCAAAAACCGCCTGCTTGGCGAGTGCGACAAACAGGTTCCCCGGTCCCACGACCTTGTTGACGGCAGGAACTCCCTCAACTCCGTATGCCAGAGCGGCCACGGCTTGGGCACCTCCCATGCGATACACTTCCGAAATACCCAGCTCGTGACAGGTTGCCAGCACATCCGGGTTGTTCGCACCATATGCGGTCGGCGGAGCGACGACGGCCAGCTGCTCAATTCCCGCCGCCTGGGCGGGCACGGCCGTCATCAAGACGGTCGAAGGGTAGGCAGCCGCTCCGCCGGGAACGCAGATTCCTGCGCGCGCAAGTGGTACGTAACGTTGCCTCAATACAACGCCCGAGGCACGCTCCACACGAACGTCACGGTGGAGTATGGCTCGCTGAAATTCCAGGATATTGTCCCGCACCCGGCGCACGGTCGCCAGAAAATCAGGGGCCGCCCGCCGGTGAGCTTCCTGCATTTCATCCCGACTGACCTGCAACGCATCAGCGGAAAGCTTGACGCCGTCCAACTTGTGCGTGTAGTGCAAAACCGCGTCCAAACCTCGCTGACGGACGTCCGCAACGATCGTCTCGACCACCTCCCGTGGAGTCAGCGCTTCGCCAAACACGGCGACCGTTTTGTCGCGGCTTTGCTGACTGACCAGATCACCCTGAGGGCTTAACTGGCGACGCAGGTCATCGAGCGCTTGCCGCACGTCATCCTGCTGAGTGTCGATGATCCGGATCGGTATCGTCATGCTGGTCGACTCACGTTCGCCTCAATCGGGTCCTTTGCCTCGAGCGCCGTGCGCGCTGCTGGACTCATTTTGGTCGCCCGCCCCCCCGTCGTCCAGGGCCCCCAATGCCGCCGTGCCCCATGGGTGCAGGAACGGGCTTTTTTTAGGTGGACGTATTCAGCGCGATCTTGACGTTCGGGCGATTGGGATTCCCTGGGTGTTCTTCCAGGTGTTCCCGTAGTCGGTCGTCGTCGCACAAAGGGGCGACACAAATGTCGCACAGAGCGGCG
>CAYNDU010000207.1:0-9226 GCA_964395615.1 uncultured Pirellulaceae bacterium
CGAAGCACCCTACGGGCCGTTCCGGCAATTGACTCCTGACCCCTTTACCCTCGACCCCCTTTACCTCCGTCTAGCGAACCGGGTTTTCGTACCAGAAGACACCCAGATTGTCTCGCTCTTCGCACGAGATAATATCTCGATCCCCATCGTCATCCACATCGACGAGTTCGATCAGATCGAATTTTACGCCCTGATCGCCGCTAACATCGAACGCTTCCCATGGACTCGACAGGCCTCGGCCGCGACGTTTCATCCAGGCAACGCCTGGCCGCGACCGATCGCCGCCCGTATTGCTCGTGTGTACAATGTCGGGTCGGCCGTCGAGGTCGATATCTGCCACGCGAACTGCCTTCCCGTGCGGGACGCCAAACGGGTTGTCGATCGTCGTCTTGGACCAGGCGTCAACGGCGGCGCCCCTCTCGCGCCGAAACAACAAGATCTGTTCGTTGCGAGTCGCCACCAAGATGTCAAACCGATCGTCCTGATCCAGATCACAGACGTCGACGAACATCACCTCATTCTGCTCACCACCGATCCGATGCTCGCGCCAGATCGCGGACGCCGGGTCTGCAGGCGAGTTGGGATGTTCCAGCCAACCGACTCCGCGGCGAGGGCCCTTCCGATCTGAATACAGGAGATCCTGATCACCGTCGTGATCCATGTCGAGCGGAATCAGGGACATGATCCAGCCCGCTTCGCGAATCGCATGGTACTTCCAGTCTTCGGTTTGGCGAGGATTCGCCGGCAACTGCAACCAACCAACGGATCCGCCGGCCCCCTTCGATCCACAAATCAGACCGCGACCGCTCGTGCCATCACCGTCCATCGGCACGGCATACATCCACATCTGTTTTCCCTGTGTGGCTTCGATCGGCGTTGTCGTCCAGGCAGACTCCGTTTGATACTGCCCCGCGTCCGCCGGTGCCCAATGCGCGAATAGGGTGCGAGTCTTACCTTCACAACAGCTGACCACGTCAAGGTGACCGTCACGATCCAAGTCGATCAGCACCGCGTCTTCGGGTTGGCCAACCCGTCCAACCGTCACCGCCGGCCACGGACGCCGACATTCGGCACCGGGGTGCACCGCGATTCGAATACGGCCTCCCTCTTCCCAGCCCGTCACAACGTCCATCCTGCCGTCGCCATTGACGTCGGCCAACCGAACCCCGTCAGCCCCGCGTGAATCGGAATCGATTGTGTGACGTTCCCAGGATCCCTGAGCCGTAAGAGGAATAACAGCCGCAAGGCATCCGGCAATTAGCAAGCGTGCGCTCGCCGCGGGCCTGCAGCCGTCTACCGGCGGCTGCCTTAACGAACCAGGCCTGGTGCTTTGTCCATTTTTATTCTTGGGGTTGGCCAAATCCGATATTGTCGCCACACCACGAGTTGCGCGACGGCCAACCCCAACGTTGAAAGTTGTCAAAGCACTAGGATTTCGCTTCATTCTGCCGGTCTCCGTTACGTGAACAGACGGCGACGCCCCACTCGACCGCCACCGTCCTCAACGCTCGTTTTCGTTCGGTTCCTGCACGATTTTGATCAGCCGGTCCGCAGGAACATCGCGTCGCACTTGTTTTGAACCATCGGGCCACACGACCTCGATCGATTCGACACGTCCGGCGGATCCAAGGCCGAAGTGCAGTCGAGGGTCGTGGACACTCAGGTAGCTACCGGCCGAAACGCGTTGGCGGACCAGTGTTCGCGTTCGAGCCCCATCCATCACCACTCGGCACCGCACAATCGCTCCGATGGCATCGCGATTGCAACGAGCCGGGTCGGCAACCAGTTGAACGGCCAGCCAATGCCGGCCGGCACGCGGCGTTTCATTGCGCAACAGAACAGGCCGGTCGTTCAGGTTCATCACGACAAGGTCCAGGTCACCATCATTATCCAAGTCACCCGACACCACTCCGCGGCTCACTCGCGCCTTGAGTGATTGGAGGCCCGATCCAGCGGAAGCATCGGTAAAATGCCCCTGGCCGTCGTTGACGAGCAACAGATCGGGATGACCGATTAACTGTCGAGCATCTCCGTTGGCGACATATAGATCGAGATCGCCATCGAGGTCTATGTCCAGAAGTGCCGCTCCCCAGGAGACGTACCGACCGCAGGGCACGGCGATGCCCATCTGCCTCGCACGATCCTCGAAGAACCCGTCGCCCAGGTTCATGTACGCACAGGTGCTGGTGAAGTCTGGTACAAAAAGGTCGAGTTTTCCGTCGCCGTTCAGGTCCCCGATCTCGGCACCCATCGCCCCGCGCGCGTCCCCGTTGGGACCATACGACAGGTTGGCCAACAATCCGACCTCCTCGAAGGACGCGTCTTTTTGGTTTTCGTAAACGTGGTTTTCCATGGCGTCATTCGCCACGAACAGGTCGGGCCAACCGTCCTGGTTATAGTCGAACGAGGCAACTCCCATCGTGTGCCCGGCCAGAGAAGCGAGCCCCGCGGCGTTGCTGACGTCCTCAAACGGCTGGCCGGGCCGACCACGGAACAACCGATTCGACTGCTCCGGATAGGCGGTTGGACCCGGGAATTGACCCGGCTTGTCATCGGCCGGCTCGTAACTCAAGTAGTTGCCCGCCAGCAGGTCGAGCCGCCCGTCACGGTCGAAGTCGAGGAACATAGCCCCAACCCCAAACCGTTCGTCGTTGACATGAAGGGGTTCCGCCACCTCGCGCAGTCGGCCGCCCGGCTCGTTGTGATACAGTCGATTCGGCCCGTAATTGGTTACGTAGAGATCGGGCCGGCCGTCGTTATCGTAGTCGCCCACCGTCGCTCCCATGCCGTAACCGCCGGGCACCACTCCTGTCGCGACGGTCACGTCCTCAAACTGTTGCCCGTTGCGATTGCGATAGAGTCGATCGCTTGCTGCGACCAGGCCGTCGTCGCCGGCCGCTGCCGGATCGGAAACGCCGGGCAGATAGACGCCATTGACCAGGTAGAGGTCGAGCCAGCCATCGCCGTCATAGTCCCACAGCGCACAGCCCACGCCGCTCGCCTCGACAATATTCGACATCTGGTCATCACCCAGAGTGTGCGTAAAACGCACGCGACCGGCTTCGGTCCAATCCACGAGCCGAACGTCGGATCCCGCATCCACCGACTTTCGAGCTTTCGCAGGCGGCGTCTGCGCTTCTACGGAAAGCGACGAACACAGCAGAAGCGCCAAAATCCAGAACGGGCACGGCCGGATCGTCAAACTCATCAACCTGATTCCTTTTCTTGCAAAGCGTGCATCGCAGGATCGCCTGACATTCTACCTTGCGTCCTGGAGGATAAATCCCTCTGGCGAATAAGGGTTGTCCATCCGTTTGTGGGGACGCATTTCGCCTGACCAGGACGGTTTTACACGGGCTGAGGGGTCGTGACGAGGGGGTACTTTGGCGCGAGCCGAGCCGAGATCGGATGATTTTTTCCCCCGATCGCCCCTCAAGGGCCCCCTGCCACATCGAAACTGGTTATACTGGATGGCAGTCTGAATTAAGACTGCTCCCCAGAGAATTCCCCGTAGTGAACCCTGCCTCAAACCGGTGGCCGAGCTGCCGCAGATAGACTGCCGATGGTACATCGCGGTTAGCCGCAAGGCCCGGTCGGCAATTTTCCCCCGTGAATTCGTTGACCGTGTTGGGAGTATGGATGTTTCGGTGTCAATGACGGAGATCCCTTCATGAAAACTCAAGCGGTTTGGAACGACAGCCCCCAAGTCGAACGTTGGATGGCATGGGTGATCGCCTGTCTTGTCTTGTTGAGCGGGCTTGTCTCGCCCGATGACGCCGACGCACAGGATTCGAAGACCGTGTATCGATCACCGGTCGCGTTGGCCGTCTCGCCTGACGGAAAGCGGGTCTACGTATCGGACCGCACGGGAAACCGCCTGACGGTCGTCGATGCGGTCTCACACAAGCGGTTGAGTGACATCGCCGTTGGCGAGCAGCCTCGAGGGCTATGCGTCAGCCCGGACGGCAAGACGATCTATCTTGCCGAGCGAATGTCCGGCACCGTCGCCGTGATCGACGCCGCGGGGCAAAAGGTTCGCGAGCGTATTCCGGTAGGGCATCGGCCGGTCGCGGTCAGTCTGGCGGCCGGGAAATCGAAGTTATACGTGGCGATCGAGGACACGAACCGAGTCGCCGTGATTGATCTCAAGGCGTCCCCCGTGCAAGTGGCGGAACAAATTGAGACGATACGTGAACCGTGCAGTTTGGCTGTAACGTCGGACGAGCGACATGTGGTGGTTGCGAATCTTCTGCCGGACGGAGCGAATACCGATCCAACATTGTCGGCGATGATAACGATCATCGGCACGGACAAGATGAAGGCAGAGCACGTCAAGTTACCCCCGGGTTCGACGTGCGTGCAGGCGGTCTGTGTGAGTCCTGACGGCAAGCAGGCCTACGCGGTCCACAGTCTGGGTCGATTCACTTTACCGATCACTCAATTGGAGCGAGGCTGGGTCAACACGACGGCGTTGTCGATTATCGACGTGGCCGGTCACAGGCTGATTGCCACGATGTTGTTGGACAGTCTCACGCAGGGCGCTCCTGATCCGTACGGCATCGTGGCCAGTCCGGACGGGCGGCGCGTCTACATCACGCATGCCGGACCCCACGAGGTTTCCGTGGTCGAGACTGGCCTGATCGCCGAGCTTCTGGCAGGAAAGGTTCCTGAGAAACTGGCCTCTCTGAAGGACGGTAACCTGCCGAACATCTGGGTCCGAATCCAGAAGGATCCGAGCCAGATCACCGATTTACAGAATGACCTGACAGCGTTGTATATTGCGGACGCGATCAAACGTCTATCCTCGGGCGGCAAGGGCCCACGCGGCCTGGCAGTGACGCCGGACGGCAAGCAATTGTTCGTCGGGAACTTCTATTCGGGTAACGTCGCGATCGTTGATACCGAAGCCTGGCGTTCGCTCGGCACGATCAACCTGGGGCCGCAACCGGAAGCCGACGCGATCCGCCGAGGAGAGCTTGTGTTCCATGATGCGACGAAGGCGTTTCAACGATGGTACAGTTGTTCGACCTGCCACCCGAATACCGGTCGAGTGGACGGGTTGAGTTGGGATTTTCTGCGCGATGGAATCGGGAACCCGAAAGACACGATTAACCTTGTATATGTCGGCGAGACGGAGCCGTTGAATCGGCGCGGTACACGTGCGACGGCGGCCGAATGTGCTCGAACGGGCCTGGAAACGGGGCACATGATCGTCCCGACGCAGAAGGACGTTGATGACCTGCTGGCCTTCCTGCTGTCGTTACGTCCGGAACCGAGTCCGTTACTCGAACCCGATGGGAAGCTCAGCGCTTCTGCCATACGCGGCAAGCAGATCTTTGAAGGCAAGGCCGATTGTCTTCGATGCCATCCTGGTCCGTATTACACTGACAAGAAAATGCACGACGTGGGCACGTTCAGTGCTCCCGATCCCGACGGACGCTATGACACGCCTTCCTTGATCGAGGCCTATCGGACCGCTCCCTACCTGCACGATGGTCGGGCCCGCACGATCGAGGAGATTTTCACTCGTTTTGACCCGAAAGACCTGCACGGGAAAGCTCGGCAGTTAACCCCGAAGGAACTGGAGGATCTGACGACCTACATCCTGTCGTTGTAGCGTCGCCCAGGAGACCGTCGGCACGGCATCCGGTGTTCAGCGCCGGGGCCGAACGTGCGCGGTCTTCCCACCGTTGCTCGAAAACCCGCGGCGAGGGTCGTATTTTTCGGGCTGCGGACAGCCTTGTGAAGTGTCGGAATTCGACAACTCAAAGGTCGACGAATCGGGTCGCTGAAACCATACTGGAAGATAAGAAGTATCAGCTAATAAGTGACGTGCCGCGTGGCACGTTCACCTGCGGGAATTCTCTAATCGTATCGACGATGGAACAATTGAGCTTCAGCTTGGGAGGTACTCATGGCATCGCTGGTGACACCAAAGCGGGACTGCCAATGTTGCTTGGAGGGCAAAGGGGTTTGTAACGGCGAGGTGGTTGCGATCACCACGCCCTTGTCGCGCGAGGTTTTCGTGCGATGTGCTCCTCTGACAATCGAGGGAACGGTTCGTGAACAGGCGGCAAAATTCTACAACTGCTTGCCTCGGCTGCTGGCCAACGCGGGTGTATCGCTTCACGATGTCATCCTCGAGCGAGTTTTCTTTCGCGACGTGGCAGCCGATTTTGATACGTTTGCCGAAGTGCGCGAGGCGTTCTACGGCGATGCGGGGATTCAAGGCGATCATCTGCCGGCCGCCAGTTACATCAACCAGCCGCCCTGCAATCCGGACCAGGCATTCGAACTGCAAGTCCAGGCGGTCGGCTCGCAAGGCGATCAGCGAATTATCGTCGAGTCGTTTCCGACGGTTGAACAGGGCTGCGCCACCAAGATCATCCAGTTGGGTGACTTGAGGCACCTGTATATTTCCAATATCAACGGCGCCGGTCCCGGCGGTGACATCTCGGATGATTTTCGCGAACAATCGGATGCCATGTTCGAAAAGTCGGCCCGACTGCTCGAAGCGCATGGTGTGCCCTGGCCGAAGGTCCTGCGCACCTGGTGCTACATGGATGACATCGATCGGGACTATGACGCTTTCAACTTGTCCCGAAACGAGTTTTTTGAGGAGCACGGCGTCAAACGACTGCCGGCTAGTACCGGTATCCGAGCCGGGCTTTATCCCCCTGCGGCGATGTGCGGTTTTGACCTGTATGCATTGATGAACCCGGACGGCATTCAAGTCGAGGTGATGCACACGCCCACGCTGAACGAGGCCGACGAGTATGGCTCGGCCTTCTCACGCGGCATGAAGGTGGTCCTTCCCGAGAAAACGGTCCTCTATATATCGGGCACGGCGAGTGTCGATGAAGTGGGCGACACGGTCCATCTCGACGATATTCGCAAGCAGGTCGAACGGATGCTGGTAAACGTTCGCGAGTTGCTGCGACCGCACGACAGTTCCTTTGCGGACGCGGTGCAGGTCATCACCTATCTCAAGCGAAGCGAGTACTTACCCGTCTTCCAGGAACTCTGGAAGGAGTGGGGACTGGAGGGATTGCCCAACACGTTTGTGGAAGCGGGCGTCTGCCGCCCGGACCTGCTGTGCGAAATGGAAGCCATCATGATGATTCCCCAAAACGGTAATGGGCGACCGAGCGAAGAAAGAGCATGAGAAGGGGCTACCTTATGTTATCGAAGCGGTACACGCCCGCCCTGTGGATGGCTTTCGGCCTCTGGCTCGGAGCCGCACCGGCCGGAGCGCAAATGTTCGGCCAACGGAGCATGGGTCGTCCGCTGGCGCGCCGGCCCGTACCCGGCCAGACGATGCAGCAGGACGACGCCGGGACCCTGCAGGGAAATGAACGGTTCCTGCGGACCAACCGCCGTGCATCCGATTTCGTAGGGCCCGATATTCGTGAACTTCAGCGGTTCATCGGTTCTATTCAGGCCCGTTCGCCGGCCGCTCTACCCCCCGCAACAACCGACGTTCGGCGGCGAATTGATCGGTCGACGTCTGTGAACCAGCCGCTGAAACCTGCGGGAAATGACGAAATTGGACTTCCTCAGTTAGTCTTTGACTTCGGACGGCCGTCGGTCATCGAAAGCGACCTTCAGCGGGAACTTGCCGGGACGCTCGAGCGCTGCCCGCAGCTTGCCGACTCCAGTCGGATCGAGGTGTCCGTGGCAGGGAGGATAGCCACCCTCCGGGGTGAGGTTGCGTCAGATGCGGATCGGGATTTGGTTGCACTCTTGGTATCGTTCGAGCCCGGTGTGTCGACCATCCGTAATGCTCTGGAAGTCGTTCCCGCCCGTTCGGGTCAAACCGCCCGTTCGGGTCAAAGCGATCGACGGTCACAGGAACCGGTTGAGCCGGCCTGGATAACGTTGAGCCACGGGTCGACTCGCCCAGCGGCAAAGACGCGGACCTCGCCGAAGACGCGGCCGGCCATTCCGGGGCCGGCCGAGAAGCGCCCGACGAAAACGGCGCCACCAGCACGGTCGCCGAATCCCCGCTAGCCGCCGATTCGCTCCGCTGCTGAGCGATCGGAACACGACCGCCGGCGCGCAGGCGGCGTACAAAACTGGGCGGCAGATCGATCGAATCGGTGCGACGGTCCAACGCCTCGCCCGTGGTCCGACCACTGTCGGCCTCTGAGTTTCCTGATTCAAAGCCCGCTTTCCTAACCGGATTGACCAATGGCAAGCCGGTACTTGACGTCGATTGACTGATTTCCACTTTGTGTTCCAGCTCCACACCAGCGCCAGGCAGCACTTTGTCGGCCGGTTCCGACAGGACCACATTCCCATCAACGCCTTCGAATCGGGCGACCAGGCTGATCGATCGTGTTGGCCCCATCAGATCTCCCCAAGGCAGCCAGACACTGTACGAGGGGCCCAGTTTTCCGCGGCTCATATGTGTGCGAAGCTGGTCGGCCGTGAATACGAATTTTTTTTCCGGCCGCTGGTTGCTTGGATCACGCTGTTGACCGTCGAATGCATAGACGACGATCCCTCCCTCTACCTCGATCGGAGACTTGTCGTCCTCTCCATAGAAGAACAATCGGCCGCCAAACCCGCGAACCGGGACCCGTCGCGGCTGCCGGAGCACGGTATCCGACCAGAACGCGGCCATCTTCACGACCGGAGTTGGACTGTCGTCTTCCTGCCAGGGCCAACTGGGTTGCAGATCCAGTGGCGCGCAACCGGCGATCAGGAGAGCCAGCATGAGCCAGGCGGCCCGAGATCGAGTATTGTGTCGAGCGATATTCATCTTTGTTTCGGGCGATTCGTGTCGGGTGAAATCAACGGTGGATAGTCCCAGGCAGTTTGCGGATCCCGGCGGCTCGAGTTGATCTGTCCTCGGACCGGACCGGTCGTCCCAACCGACTTCGGCAGTTGCATGACGGGCGAACGCCGGTCGTCACCGTTCGTGTCGTCTGTCATGGGCTGTTTCGAGTTTGACCGGCCTTCTACCGGTCCGCCGAAACGGGGCGGCACGGCCGACACGACGGGCCTGTTCCGGATCGGTCCGCTCACTCCGGCGCCCTGGGGCACATCGTTCACTGGAGGCGGCGGGGTCGGCATCAAGGGGCGCGGGGCGGAGGTCGGCACCGGATCACCTCGCGGGTTCAAGTCCGGGTAGATCACTTCCGTGTTCTGGCCGCCTTCGACCGGATCGACGACCCCGGCCTGGTAGGCAATCCCAATATCGCCATAGATATCGTAGACGTCG